>NZ_LMCJ01000004.1:12461-201219 GCF_001623085.1 Pseudovibrio sp. W74 | reverse complement strand
CCATGCGGTCACGTTTGAAGTTCGGTTCACCGGACCACTGAAAGGTGCGTTACGTCTTCCAACAGCCCAACCCAACCTACGACAAACTGACGGTCGCTCCGCCAGCAGCCCGTTACGTATGCATAGGTTCAGAATATGGGAGGATTTCAGAAGGGGAATAAGTTTTTTAAGACAGTCTTTGCCCCACCCACCGGTGTCTTCCCGGCCCCCGAGCCGGGATCTATAACCCCAGTGTCAGAAATTGACCGAACGCCTTCGTGAAAAAGCAATCGGTTATGGATCCCAGCTCAAAAGTTAGGACGGCACCAAGGGAGTTTAACTGATATAGTCTCTTGGTGACTACCTGTTACGAAACCGAAACGCACTCATGCTGATGGAGCGGTAAGTGAAGCTCTCATGCAGCTTTTCGCCATAAGCCTGCTCACCTGCAGCTCCATATGCCACAAGAAGCGGAAGGAAATGTTCATCAGTTGGCAGTGCTTTTTTGTAGTACTTATGATTGCTGGAAGAGAGCAGTGCGCAGGTCTCCCCTTGTTCCGCAAGCTCGGTAATCCAGTGGTCAAACTCCAATGCCCAGTCTGGTGTGACACCATTGCCGCTGACTTCAGAAAAATTATGCGTCAACGCACCACTGCCAATAACAAGGATACCCTCTTCCGCCAGCGGAGCTAAAGCACGCCCTAGGTTAAAGCTCTCTTCGCTTCCATAGGCATAGGGCAAAGACACCTGAACCACTGGAATGTCCGCATCAGGAAAAGCCAGGGACAAAGGAACCCAGGCACCGTGGTCCAAACCCCATGAATTATCTTCGCAAACGGTCAGGCCATAGCGCGTAATGGCGTCGTGTGTGCGAGTAACCAGCCAGCTTGGGGCATCCGTAGTGTATTGCATGTCATAAAGTTTCGGCGAGAAGCCGCGAAAATCATGGATGGTCTTCAACGGACCTGCTGACGTGATGACAAGCCGCTCTGTTTGCCAATGAGGCGAAATGATCACGATCGCATTGGGCTTAACCTCTGAAACACAAAGGTTTTTGAGAAACTGATGAGCTTCCAGCTCAGGTCTTATTGCGAGATCTGGTGCTCCATGGGGCAAAAAGAGAGGCGATTGTTTCATGTGAAACGCTTTTTTGTTTCGGTTTGTTGATGAATTCCTTATTCTCAACAGTGTATTGCATTAGTGAATTGCGACCAATCTCAGTAAAGTTGATAGGACTGTTCACTAAAAGTGACCTTATCCTAGGATAAGGAGCTTGATCGAATTTCATGCGCCTACTGGAAGAAATTGCAAACTCCTGCTAGAAAAGACGCCTCTTATCAATGGGCCTCTTCATGACACCAAAACTAAAAATTACGCGCCTTCCCCACAGCGAAGGATTAGAGCTTCCTGCTTATCAAAGTGCGGAGGCTGCTGGTTTGGATTTGCAGGCAGCAAATACAGATGCGATCGAGTTGAAGCCCGGACAGCGGGCGATGGTGCCAACGGGCCTTTCACTTGCTCTGCCATCTGGTCATGAGGGGCAGGTTCGTCCACGTTCAGGTCTGGCCGCTAAACACGGTGTGACGGTCCTCAACACACCAGGTACGGTTGATGCTGATTATCGCGGCGAAGTGAAGGTCATCCTGATCAATCTGGGGGAAGACACCTTTGTGATTGAACGCGGAATGCGCATCGCTCAAATGGTCGTTGCTCCCGTCACGCAAGTGCAGATCGAAGAAGTCAAAGAGCTTGAAACCACCGAACGTGGTGAAGGCGGGTTTGGCTCCTCTGGCGTTTAAGCGCATCTTCAAAGGATACGCTGGAAGAAAACTGGAGCATCTCGCGTCAACTCCCATGAAGGCGAGAGGCTCTGCGGAATACAAGGAAGAATTATGAAGCCGGAATTGGTGATTTTCGATTGTGATGGCATTCTTGTCGACACCGAAACCATAGCGAATGAAGTCCTTTCTGACTTCATGAAGAAAATCGGCCTCGATTTTTCGCCTTTGGAATGTCACCACCGCTTCACCGGCACCGCAATGGACACCATTAAGGAAGAAGCCGAGCGCCTCAGCGGCAAAAAGCTTCCTGATGACTGGGCTGCACAGGTTCGCCAGGCTGATCTGGTCGCGTTTGAAGCTGGTATTGAGCCAATTCCGGGTATTCTGGATGTTGTTGCTCATCTGAAAGCAGAAGGCATTCCATTCTGCGTTGGCTCCTCAGGTCGCTATGAAAAGATGCAGATGACACTTGGCTCCTCTGGCCTCTGGGAAACCTTCAAGGACGTGCTCTATTCTGCGCAGGATTGCAAAATGGGCAAACCAGCGCCGGATATCTTCCTCTACGCAGCCAAAGGCATGGGCTTTAAGCCAGAGCAATGCGTTGTAATTGAAGACAGTATCGCAGGCATCAAAGCCGCAAAAGCCGCAGGAATGCGCGTCTTCAACTACACAGGCGATGTAAACGCAGACATCGAGCAGGCCAAATCTCTGGGCGCAACCACCTTCGGTCACATGTCTGAATTACCTGCCCTGTTGGGTCTCGAAGCGCTGGATCAAACCACCGCATAACTCATCTATTTCTGAGGAAACGGTCTTTTCTGCAAAAGACCATACTAAATCATCCCTCAGATAGAATGTAATTCTATGGTTCTGCTGTATTTTGCATCACGTTTCTACGTCTTGTAGTTTTCGGGGTTTTTGAAACCTCGAAAACCCTCGTTACACTTCCTACATTTCATTAAGAAATTTAATGAGGCTGCAGCTCGGGATTCTTCCGCCGAGACAGGGCTCAAACTCACAAGCAAATTGCATAAAGGGGATTTCGATGAGCACTTCCAAGCCGGGTCGTGGAAAAATTTACTCTTCCATCACTGAGACTATCGGAAACACACCAATCGTACGTCTGGACCGTTTGGCAAAGGCTCACGGCGTAAAAGGCAACCTGCTTGCCAAACTCGAGTTCTTCAACCCGATTTCCAGCGTGAAAGACCGTATCGGTGTCGCAATGGTTGAGGCAATGGAAGCAACAGGTAAGATCATTCCGGGCAAAACCACTCTGATCGAGCCAACCTCCGGCAACACAGGCATCGCCCTGGCCTTCGTCGCAGCTGCAAAAGGTTACCGCCTGATCCTCGTGATGCCGGAGACCATGTCCATCGAACGCCGTAAGATGTTGAAGCTTCTGGGCGCTGAGATTGACCTGACTGAAGGTCCAAAGGGCATGAAGGGTGCTGTCGCACGTGCGGAAGAACTTCTGGCGGAGATTCCAGACGCAGTAATCCCGCAGCAGTTCGAAAACCCTGCCAACCCTGAGATTCACCGCAAAACCACTGCTGAAGAAATCTGGAACGACACCGACGGAAACGTTGATGTATTCGTATCCGGCATCGGCACCGGCGGCACCATCACGGGTACTTCTCAGGTGCTGAAAGAGCGCAATCCAGCCCTTCACGTGGTCGCTGTTGAGCCAGCTGACAGCCCGCTTCTGTCCGGCGGTCAGCCTGGTCCGCACAAAATTCAGGGCATCGGCGCTGGTTTCGTACCGGGCGTTCTGGATACCGCTGTTTATGATGAAGTGGTCACCGTTTCCAATGAGGACTCGTTTGCACTGTCTCGTGAAGTGGCGAAAACAGAAGGCGTTCCGGTCGGTATTTCTTCCGGAGCGGCGCTGAAAGCTGCTATCGAAGTTGGCAAACGTGATGAGATGGCAGGCAAAAACATTGTCATCATCATTCCAAGCTTCGCGGAGCGTTACCTCTCAACCGCTCTCTTCGAAGGTCTGGATGCCTGATCTCGGCGAGAACTGAAACGAATTAAGGGAGGCAATTGCCTCCCTTTTTTGTGTCTACCGATCATTTCGAGTCTGAATCAAACCTTGTTTACTCAGGCGGTGTGCCATTTCTGTCAAGAATTTCGCCAGCTAAGTAAAGTGAGCCACCAAACAGAACGCGCGGCGCTTCGTCTTCATCCTGCGCGCGCCGTCTGATCTCCGCAATCGCTCTGTCCATGGTGCCATGAGCCGATGCTGAAAGGCCCGCAGTCTGTGCAATCTCCGCAAGTTCAATCGGAGAGCGTCCTGCGCTTGTGGTGGTCAAAGGCACACAGATGACATGCTTTGCCAGCCCTTCAAACTGCTCAAAGAACCCTTCCGGATCTTTGGTGCTCATCATGCCCATGACCAGATAGGTCGGTCGGGATGCCTTATCCGTCAAATCCGCGAGAAAAGAAGCAATCACCTTGGCCGCGCCGGGGTTATGCCCGCCATCAACCCAGATCTCACTGCTTTCTGGCAGCTCGTCAAAGAGTTTACCTTCATAGAGAGGCTGCATCCGTGCTGGCCAGTTGATGGAGCGCAGCGCTTTATCGCAAGCAACCCGCGCCTCTTCGCTCTCTAGCAAGCCGGCCGCCCTCAGCGCAGCCAATGCAAGACCGGAGTTGGACATCTGATGGAAACCGGCAAGCTTTGGCGGTGAAAGGTCCAGCAAGCCAAACTCATCCTGATAAACAAGCCGCCCGCCCTCTTCCCAGGCAGAAAACTCTTGTCCCTGGAACCAGATCGGCGCGCGCTCCCGCCCGGCTTTGTTCTCAATCACATCCCACACAGCATCCGCTTGCGGACCCACAACAACAGGACAACCCGGCTTGATGATCCCAGCCTTCTCCAGCGCAATGCCTTCAAGGCTATCACCCAGGAAATTCTCGTGGTCTTTTGAGATCGGCGTAATCACACTCACCAGCGGCTTCTCAACAACGTTGGTGGCATCCAGAACACCACCAAGCCCGACTTCCAGAACAAGATAATCAGCAGGATTGTCGGCAAACAGGTAGAACGCAACAGCAGTTGTTGCCTCAAAAAATGTCAGCTCTTGACCGCCATTGGCTCTCTCAACCTGCTCAATCGCTTCAAGCAGTGCATCATCTTCAACAAAGCGTCCTGTACCACCCAGCCGAATGCGCTCGTTGAAACGAACCAGGTGCGGTGAGGAATACACATGAACGGTTTTCCCCTGCGCCTCCAGAAGCGACCTGACTGAGGCTCCGGTAGAGCCTTTGCCATTGGTTCCCGCTATATGGAAGACTGGCGGAATGCGTGTCTCAGGGCTCCCCAGCGCCTTCATGACCCGATGCATACGGTCTAAGGACAGATCAATCTCATCGGGATGAAGTTTCATCAAACGATCAAGGGCGGCTTTGATCTTGTTCATTGGCTATCCACCTTCAAATCTGCTGGGCAACTGAATAAAGAAAAAGCCCGGCACGGTATGCCGGACTTTTTAAAGCAAATCGCAACTCCGTGAGCCGTAAAGGCTTATTGGGTTGCAGCAACCTCAGTGCTAGCCTCTGGTTCTGCAGGCTTTTCTTCAAGCACTGGCAGCTGAGCTTCACGCTTCATCAGCAGGTTACACAGGTTGGAAATGGTTTCTTTCAGCTCGTGGCGATGCACAACCATGTCGACCATGCCGTGATCACGCAGATACTCAGAACGCTGGAAGCCTTCAGGAAGCTTCTCGCGAATAGTCTGCTCAATCACGCGCTGGCCAGCAAAGCCGATCAAAGCGTTAGGCTCAGCAATGTGAACATCGCCCAGCATCGCGTAGGAAGCCGTTACACCACCGGTCGTCGGGTTGGTCAGCACCACAATGTAAGGCAGGCCTGCTTCACGCAGCATCTGCACGGTTACAGTAGTCCGTGGCAGCTGCATCAGCGAGAGGATGCCTTCCTGCATGCGTGCACCGCCGGAAGCAGCAAACATGACGAAAGGTGTTTTGTGCTCAACGGCATGTTCCATACCGCGAATGATCGCTTCGCCAGCTGCCATGCCAAGAGAACCGCCCATGAAGGCGAAATCCTGAACCGCAGTGGTCATGTCGTAACCGTTCACCTTACCGCTGGCAACAACGACAGAGTCGGTCATCTCGGTTTTGGCTTTGGCATCTTTCAGGCGATCAACATACTTGCGCTGGTCTCGGAATTTCAGTGGGTCGACAGCAACTTCTGGAGTCTCGATGCTGGTGTATTCACCCTGGTCAAAGAAATACTCCAAACGCTTCTTGCTGGAGAGGCGCATATGAAAGTTGGAGTTTGGTACAACCCACTGGTTTGCCTCCAAATCGCGATGGAAGACCATCTCGCCAGTTTCAGGGCACTTGATCCAAAGGTTTTCCGGAATTTCGCGCTTTTCGAGAAAGCTGCGGATTTTCGGCCGTACGACGTTGTTAATCCAGTTCACGGGCTGCCGCCTGTCTTTAATTTCGTTTTCAATTTTTAATGGCCATTAAACGGGCCATACGTAAAGCAATACTTATTTCCGAGCTTTTTCTACACCCACACGTAGTGAGCGCACAACTTCGGTAACAGCAGCTTGTGTCTGATTTGTGGCTTTACCATTGTCGTCAAGGCTTGTTCTAATCGCCTCAACAAGAATAGAGCCAACCACCACACCGTCGGCATGCTTGCCAATTTCTTCTGCTTGTTCAGCGGTTTTAATGCCAAAGCCAACAGCAACAGGAAGGTCAGTGTGGGATTTAATTCGTGTAACTGCCTTAGCAACAGCAGTGGTGTCTGCAGCGGCAGATCCGGTTACACCAGTTACGGATACGTAGTAAACAAAACCTGATGTATTCGCCAGAACAGTTGGAAGGCGTTTGTCATCAGTTGTTGGTGTGGTCAGGCGGATAAAGTTTACACCACCCTCAATCGCCGGAATGCAGAGTTCATCATCTGCTTCGGCAGGCACATCAACAACAATCAGACCATCAACGCCAGCCTCACGTGCTTCTTTCACAAAAGCAGCGCTGCCACGAACAAAGATTGGGTTGTAGTAACCCATCAGAACGATTGGGGTGTCATTGTCTTTTTTACGGAACTCACGCACCATCTGAAGCGTTTTGTCCATCGTGTGACCATGCGCTAGAGAGCGCTGAGTCGCCAGCTGGATTGGAACACCTTCAGCCATCGGGTCAGAAAACGGCATGCCAAGCTCAATAACATCACTACCCGCTTCTGGAAGTGCATCCAGAATAGCTTGTGAAGTGGCGAGGTCCGGGTCTCCGGCCGTAATAAAAGTTACGAGCGCAGGACGTCCTTCAGCCTTCAGCTTAGCAAAGCGTCGATCAATACGAGTTTCAATCATTCATCCGACCATCTGATGTATTGGGGCAAGCCCCACCAATCAATCAGCAAGGATGTAGGGGTGCAACTAGCCCTCTGTCAATAAACACAGCGCAAATTGAATGCGTTTCTGGCGAATTTTATAAGAAATAGACAACAGCTCCAGAGAATATCCAGCGATAAAGACTCACAAGGTCTCAGGTTGACCATTACGTCAAATATAATATCGCCTGCTCTGATCATGAGCGTAAGGTGAGTTCAACCCGCCAAGCGGCAATAAGCACTGTATTTTTGGGGCTGTGGTAGAACCAATTTTAAGCATCGAAATGCGATAAACAGCCATATCAATAATCAATTCAATCCCCCTTAGACCATAGTTGTGTGGCTCATATGACAACCCTCTGCTTTGGTGCCAGCGTATTTTTTATGAGATTAGTTTTGGGGTAAGAGATGCCGGGATGGAAGGCGATAGTTTTTATGTGTTTGGCGATGGTTCTTTCCGCCTGCGTAGATGTTGAATTGCACTATGATTTTGCTGAAGACGGTTCTGTCACACAGCGCATGACCTACAAGATGACAGAGGCTACCTATGCCCGTATGCAGGAAAAAAAGAAACAAAAATCAGGCCCGGTTCCTGTGGTGGCCTTCTGTGATAACGGCGAGGTAAAGCGGGAAAACGGGTTTGTGTTCTGCAGCAATGCCGTTGAACAGAGTTTATCGGATTTACTCTTACCAGAGCAGGATATCCCTTCGCCCCCCAAATCCATGGGGCCATCCGTTCTCCAGTTAACTCGGGTGGATGATACGAGTTTACAAGTGGTCTTGAAGGTCTCGGATTTCAATAATGCCGACTCTGGAGCGACAGTTCTGACCACAGCCACCTTTCTTGAAAAAGCTGTGCTGTCTCAAGCTCTTGCTGAGCGCAATCTGACCGTAATCCTTAGCGGCCCTGCGCTTATCAATGCTTCTGGAAACAAGATTGCAGACACAACGCAATCAGTAACATCGGTTCCACTCACTGATCTCATCACCGGCCAACTTGATGCAAAAGATCCCTCCGCCACTTTCCGATTTGCTCACTCCTTGCCTCCTGATAGAGAGAAGCAGGCAAAAATGATGTCTCAACTTTTCGAGGGCTATCAGTTCGACAATTGGGAAGACATGCACGGTCCAATATCGGATTACCTTCAACAGCAACCGCGTATGATGACTTGTGGAGTCCGCATGACAGAGCAGGCCTGTAAAGTTACGCGGGCAGAACTGGCTCAGCGCATCACGGCCGATAACACTGGCTTCAAAGAGCGGTTTATAAAGGTTCTTCACGCGCGTTATAGTATTCAGGATCTTCAGGACATGCTGGGGCTGGTTCAACAGAACCCTACTCTGTTCAAGTCACCCGTGTGCGATGACTTCCCACAAATGGACCGGCGCTGTGTGGTTATGGCACATACGGTGGATGCCTTGTTGCTCAAACACATCGTTGCGGCCAACGAGGCAGCGCAAGCGCGTGTGTCGCCCTTTTTAAAGGATGAGTGAGTGCGCCAGTAAAAGCAGCCGCAACACTCCGGAAAGCAAAAAAGCCGCAGATTATCTGCGGCTTTCTCAGTCTTGAAACTAAACGCTTATTAGCCGCGACGGCTTTCCAAAAAGCCAATAATGCGACGTACATCATGCAGCACTGGCTCAGCAATCGCAGCAGCGCGC
Source organism: Pseudovibrio sp. W74 (assembly GCF_001623085.1). NCBI lineage: Bacteria > Pseudomonadati > Pseudomonadota > Alphaproteobacteria > Hyphomicrobiales > Stappiaceae > Pseudovibrio > Pseudovibrio sp. W74. Next base: position 192,424 of record NZ_LMCJ01000004.1, on the reverse strand, counting down.
TCTGCACCATCGCGAAGAACAGCATCAACACTTGCTGTATCATCCATGATACGACGCATCTCGTCGGTCATCGGCGCCAGCTTTTCAACGGCCAGCTCAGAAAGCGCTGGTTTGAAGGCAGAGAACTGCTGTCCACCAAACTCAGTCAAAACGTCCGCTTTGGTACGATTAGCAAGAGCTGCATAGATACCAACAAGGTTGTCAGCTTCCGCGCGCCCTTCAAGGCCATCAACTTCACTCGGCAAGGCTTCCGGGTCTGTCTTTGCCTTTTTGATTTTCTTTGCAATGGTATCCTGATCATCGGTCAGGTTAATGCGGGAAAGATCAGAAGGATCAGACTTTGACATCTTCTTGTTGCCATCACGCAAGCTCATGATGCGGGTCGCAGGACCGGTAATCATTGGCTCGGTAACTGGGAAGTAGATCTCGTCAGGAGCTTCGTGAGTTGGCTCAGGGTTTGGAACACCAAGGCCCAGCTCTTTAATACGATCAGCAAAGTCGTTGTTAAACTTCTGAGCAATATCGCGCGTCAGCTCAAGGTGCTGCTTCTGGTCATCGCCAACCGGAACATGGGTTGCACGGTACGCCAGAATGTCCGCAGCCATCAGGTTAGGGTAAGCGAACAGCCCGACAGAAGCATTTTCCGCGTGCTTTCCTGCCTTGTCCTTAAACTGTGTCATACGCTTCAGCCAGCCCATACGAGCCACACAGTTGAAAATCCACGCAAGTTCAGCATGTTCTTTCACCTGGCTCTGGTTGAAGATGATCGACTTCTTCGGATCAACACCGGCTGCGAGGTAAGCTGCTGTTACTTCACGGGTCTGCTGCGTCAGCTCGGCAGGGTCCTGCCAGACTGTGATCGCATGCATGTCAACGATGGAGAAGATGGTCGGCATCTGGTCCTGAAGCGGAACAAAGCGGACAATAGCACCGAGGTAGTTACCAAGGTGGAGGTTTCCGGTTGGTTGAACACCGGAGAAAACGCGAGGCTGAAACGCCGTCATAACAAATATCCCTAGGCTTGGGCCTGTTGGAAGGGCCAGTGGGTTGCGCGGGCATAGATTGAATGGGTGACAAACAAACTAGAACAGCCCGCGCAGATTAAGCCCGGTGGTTATGACTGCGCTTTTTCGTATGTGCAAGTGATTTGCAGAGTGAGAAAGCCTTTATCGCCGCAATTTCTGCAGTTGTGCGCGAAAATCCACGGTCCCGGTAAGCTGAACCAAAATCCCAAAGGAAATCAGACCAATGGTGACAAGAAGGACCAGCTCGCTGGCGCGCACAACAAACAGATTGGAGGTTGAAAGCGGCTCCAAAACAAGCGTCCCACCATAGACGACAACACCCATCAAAGCACTGGCAAAGCCCAATAGCGGAATTCTTTTCAGCAATGCTGCGTCGACAACAAAATGACCACGCCGCCACAGCACAAAGGCCAGCAGCGCCGAGTTGACCCAACCCGCAGCTGTTGTCCCAATCGCGATGCCTACGTGTTTGAAGGTGGGGAACAACAAGATTGAAAGCGCTACGTTCACCACCATAGCAACAGCGGCAAAGTACATCGGGGTCTTGGTATCTTCCCGCGCAAAGAAGCCAGGGGACAGCACCTTATTCAGCACAAACGCAGGTAAACCAACGGCAAATGCCATCAAAGCCAAAGCAGTTTGCTCAACAGCAGCATCCGTAAACTGACCGCGTTGGAACAGCACGGCAATCACGGTATCCGGAATGATCACGAGCGCGACTGCAGCAGGAAGAGTAAGCGCAAGAGCGAACTCCATGGAACGGTTCTGCGTATGATGAACCAGCTCTTCCTGACCAGAGCGCAACTGCCGTGTCAGGCTTGGCAAAAGCACAACACCAATCGCGATACCCACGACACCAAGCGGCAGCTGGTATATCCTGTCAGCATAGTAAAGGTATGAATTCGCACTGCTTTCCAGCGAGGCGATGATAGTGCCAACCGTGATGTTAATCTGCGTAATCCCCCCGGCAATCACACCGGGAACACCCAAAACCAGCAAGCGCTTTACGCCCGGCGTCCATCGTGGGCGCATGATAGGAACGCGAAACCCGAGCCGCTTCATGCCAATGGCAACAACAGCCAGCTGAACAACACCAGCAACCGCAACACCAGAAACCAGCAGGACCCCGGTCGTCTGATCAGGCTCCATCCCATAAAAACCAATGCCTGCGAGCACGGCCATCATCACCACATTGAGCATGACGGGAGCCATTGCTGCGGCTAGAAATCTTTGAAATGTATTGAGAATTCCACTCAAAAACGCAAGCAGAGACATAAACAGCAAATACGGAAATGCAATGCGTGACATGAGGACTGTGAGGTCAAATTTCGCTGGATCAGAGAAATAACCCGGCGCCAGTAAATGCACGAGCAAAGGCATGAAAACCTCGGCCAGAGCGAGGATAACCACCAGCGTCCAGAACAAAGCCGCCGCAATCTCACCAGCAAACTTACGCGCGCCCTGCTCTCCATCTTCCTCAACAGAGCGGGCGAACAGTGGTACGAAAGCTGAGTTAAATGCACCTTCTGCGAACAATCTGCGGAACAGGTTTGGTAAGCGGAAAGCCACAACAAAAGCATCTGCAACAGGACCAGTGCCTACAAAGGCAGCCAGCATCACATCTCGCCCAAACCCGCATAGACGGCTTAGCATTGTTGCACCACCAACCGTGGCGAAGCTCTTGAAAAGGCTCATATAAAATTACTTACCTGTATGTTTTTGAGGTTTACGGCGTGAGCTCGTAGGCGCTTTTTGTGGCTTTTTACCGTCAAAGGCATTTTTGAGTCTATCGCGAATAGATTCCTGACGTCCCACATTGTGTACTTTCTGGCCAGTCAGATCGGTCACATAAAATACATCGACCGCTTTCTCCCCAAAAGTTCCAACATGAGCACTCGCAATATTCAGGTTGAGAGCCGAGATCTCGGTGGTCAAATCAGACAGCAAACCCGGTCGGTCAAGTCCGGTTACTTCAAGAACCGTATAGTTTTCTGACCATGAATTGCTAACTAAAACAGTTGTTTGCAGCGTAAACGCCTTGTTACGAGCATTCGGCTTTGTCGCTGCACCCTTCACCTCAGGAACAGGCGCGGTTCCACGCAGTGCTTCTTTAATCAAACAGCAAATCCGCTCCCCGCGACGATATTCATCATCGTCCTCCGGCAGCTCACGGCTGATGTAGATCGTATCCAGCGCGAGGCCATCTTTTGTGGTGTCGATGTGTGCGTCCACAATGTTCCCACCTGCCGCAAAGCAAGCCCGTGCAATCGTAGAAAGCAACCGCGGATGATCTGGTGCCAGAACGGTGATTTCTGTAACGCCTTCAAAAGCATGAGGCTCTACAGAGGTCGCCAGATGCTCTTCTTCCTTGTCCGTTTTGCGGATCAGGTTCGCATGGTTGATCTTGCTCTTCAGATCAACGCGCAGCCAATAGGCCGGATAGTGGCGATTGAGGTAATTATCCAGCTCCTCATCAGTCCAACCTACCAGCTCTTCCGCCAGCTCTTGCTTCGCATGGTCAACACGTTGCTGTTGGCTCATACGGCCATGACCACCACTGAGGATCGTCTCGCTCTCATAATAGAGCGTGCGCAGCAACTGCCCTTTCCAGCCATTAAACACATTCGGACCCACTGCCCGAATGTCCGCAACCGTCAAAATCAACAGGAGCTGCAAACGCTCCAGACTCTGCACTTTACGGCAGAAATCCTTGATGGTTTTCGGATCACTCAAGTCGCGAGATTGTGCAACAGTGCTCATTTCCAGATGCTGCTCGATGAGCCAGGCGACCGTATCAGTCTCTGCTGGAGAAAGGCCCAGACGCGGGCAAATCTTCCGCGCAATCTTGGCGCCTGCAATAGAATGATCCTCTGGCCGTCCCTTCGCCACATCATGCAAAAGCATTGCAACATAAAGGACTTTTCGGCTGTGAACCGACTTGATCAGATCCGTTGCTAATGGATGGCTATCACCACCCATCCCGCGCTCAATTTCAGAAAGAACGCCAACTGATCGGATGAGGTGTTCGTCGACAGTGTAGTGATGATACATGTTGAACTGCATCATGGCGACGACCTTCCGGAACTCCGGCAGGAACTGGCCAAGGATGGACGACTCGTTCATCGCACGCAAAACGGTTTCCGGATCACTGCGACTTGTCAGGACCTTCAGGAACAGCCGATTCGCTTGTTCATTCTTGCGGAAGTCCGCATTGATCAGCCGCCTGGATCGACGAACCAGTTTCAGCAATTCCGGATGCATATCCAAATTGGTTTTGTCGATCAGATAAAACACACGGATCACATTGACCGGATCTTTCTCAAAGACATCCGGCTTCGCAGCTATAATGCGCCCGTTCTCGACAAGGAAGTCCTTGGTTCCTTTGATAGATCGCCGCTTATGCTTGCTTCCCGGAACAAAACTACCAAGGAACCGCGAAATACTTGGGGCGGACTTCACATGCTGCTCTTCAAGCGCAGCCGCAAAAATGCGTGTCAGATCACCAACATCCTTCGCAACAAGGAAGTAGTGCTTCATAAACCGCTCAACAGCCCGCATACCGGGATGATCCATATATCCGAGACGGTCAGCAATTTCCCGTTGAACATCAAAGCTTAAGCGTTCTTCAGGACGGTTCGTCAAAAAATGCAGATGACAGCGGACAGCCCAGAGAAAATCCTGACTCTTTCGGAACCGATTCAATACACGCCGCGAGAAAACACCCTTTTCAACCAGCCCTAAGCCACTGGGAACGCGATAAAAATACTTGGCGATCCAGAACAGCGTGTTCAGATCACGCATCCCGCCTTTGCCTTCTTTGACATGGGGTTCAACAAGGTAGCGGGACGCGCCATGGCGTTCATGACGATCATCTCGTTCAGCAAGTTTGGCAGCGATGAAATCCGGCCCTGTACCGGAAACAATTTCCTTGTCAAAGCGCTTGGTAAGCTCTTGGAAAAGCTCAAGATCACCCCAAACATATCGTGCTTCCAAAACAGCTGTGCGAACGGTCATATCTTCGCGGCACTGCTTGATCGTCTCATCAAGATTGCGCGTGGAATGACCGACCTTCAGGCCCATGTCCCAAAGCATGTAGAGGATGAACTCAACAACCTGATCACCCCAGGGCGTTTGCTTATATGGCCAGAGAAACAGCAGATCCACGTCAGAGTGCGGCGCCATCGTTCCGCGCCCATAACCACCAACAGCTATGATGCTGATACGCTCGGATTTTGTTGGATTTTCAACGGGATAAACATAAGTAACCGCGAACTCATAGATCACCTGAATGAGCATATCCTGCACGCAAGACAAGCGCTCGGAACATCGCCGGCCCTGCCCGTCTTCCATCAGGAGCTTTTCAATTTCTTTAAAGGCTGCTTTGTGCGTGGCTTTCAGCTTTGTCAAAACATCGCTGCGCAGCTTAAAGCTGTTGCCGTCGCCATCGTGCTTCTCAACCAGCTCTTTGAGTTCGTTGAGAAGGGATTGGGGATCAACCAGTTGATCTACTTTGAGTTCTTCAGGCGTCATATCAGCAGTCCACTTCAAAAGTCAGCAGACTGACTTTACAGAGCTTTGTCGGCTTAGACTAGATATTGTCGCGAGAGCTAACCACTCTTAGTTGATGAATGAGGTGCTCCAGGGATTCCTCTGAGAGTCCATTGATCTTCGAGGCAAGCATATTCGTCAGCTCGGTCGCCCGAGGTGTCAGGCCGCCGGTATCGATGGTGATTTTCGGGTTGGAAAGTTCCGCAAGTCTTTGAAGTTCTTCAGCTTCATCCCAGATCACGTTGAAGTAGGTGATCATGCGCTGAACCATGTACCAGGTCGGAGTACCGCGCTTGCCATGTTCAAGCGCACTCAGGTAGGCAGAGGAAACCGAAAGCGCTTCCGCCATTTCCTTCAGGGTAATCTTCTGCTTAGCCCGCAGTTCTCTAACCTTGGCTCCAAAAGGCGTCATCTTACTGAAATTCCTGCCTTATTTTTTGCGCTTACGAATGCGAACGTAAATCGCACCGCTGCCCCCATGCGAAACATGAGCTTGGTCGAAGCCTACCACACAGCTGCGCATATCAGGAAGAGAAAGCCACTGCGGTACCATTCTGCGCAACACACCACGATCATCGCCATAGGGGCTGCTTGAATAGTCGAGCCCCTTGCCGGTGATCACAAGCACGAGGGAGTAGCCCATGGCCTGCGCTTGATAGATGAACGAGGTTAAGCGTTGATGCGCTTGATACTGCGTCAAACCATGAAGATCGATGCGCGCATCAATATAGCCCTTGCCCCCGCGGACAACTTTTTTGCGCTCTTTCTTGTTGAGCGGTGAAAGCGGAGGCATCGCAGGAACAACAGGCTTGGGCGGGCTGTAGTCTGGCGCGGTCTTCCCTTTGGAACCGCGAGACTTTTTGGCCTGAGGCTTCGGTGGAGAGGTCAACTGCGGCTTAAGCTCAGGCTGAGACACCTCAGCGCTTTGAGCGTGCATAAGGGACTGATCCGGCTCGGAAAGCTGCGTCGTGTCTTCCAGCATATCAGAAAGGCGCTCTTGATGAATAGGCGTCAGAGTGGCTTTCACCCTGTCCCACAAGCGCTTGTCTGCTTCGCTCAGCTGCTTTGTCTTGGCTCGCTTTGCGCGATCACCATTCGTCATCTATCCGATCCGTCCACGATCATTTATTATTTTGGAACAAGGAGATAGAATTCCGCACGGTGACGGATATTCCCGGCAACGGCACCTGCCTCTGCACCACTTCCTACATAGATATCGCCACGCGCGGGGCCTTTGATGGCTGACCCGGTATCCTGAGCAACCATAAGTTTGGCGAAGCGATCACCTGATGTGTCGTAGGTCCTTAACTCACTAGAGACAAAAATTAAACTGCCATAAGTGTGCAGATCATCATCAATTGCCAGTGATCTCAGGTCCGTTAGGGCTGTTCCTGCCCCTCCAATGGCTGCAATCTCAGTGTCTTGCGCAGATTGTAACTCAAAGAAGATGTAGGATTTATTGTGCCGAAACACGTCTTTCTGCTGGGATGGGTTTTTGGATAACCAGGCACGAAGCGCATCCATGCCCATGTTATCTCTGGAGATTTCGCCTTGCTCAATCAACACACGGCCAATCGCGGTGTACTCATGACCAGACTTGCCTGCAAAAGCTAAACGCCGCAACTCGCCATTAGGCAGGCGAACACGGGCAGACCCTTGAACAGCTGTAAAAAATGCATCTATCGGGTCTTTCACCCACAGCACTTCAAGGCCCATTCCATCCAGTGCGCCGTCCATCACATCGCCGCGTGTTGGCATCACCTTCAGGCCTTTGGGATAGGCATGAAGGGGAACAACAAACTCGTTAGTGCGAACAAGCGAGCCTTCCAGCTCTGGCATGTAGTAGCCGGTCACAAACCCGTCGTCCTCCACGCGTTGAAGCGTAAAGTTCTGTTCTAAAAAGGTTTTTGCATCACTTGCGTTATTTACGTTGATTTTGCGCGATTTTGCGCAGATAGCGCGTAATTTTGCGTCGCTAATGCCAAACGCCTTTGTCGGCAGCGTTCGGCCCTCGCTCGCCTCGCAGTGAGCCACAAAAGCGGAAAGGGCCGCAGAATGATCATCTGCAGCCCATCCGTCGATTTCGTTGGGATCAAGTGGCCCGGAGAGCTTCGCGCTTCGCATGGTCCTATGGTCTTTTGTAAGGGTGTTTCCAGCTACAGCAGCAGAACTTATCCCCGCCGCGACGCTGAGTGCCATAATGAAACTCATAGCGCCGCGAGAGAAAGAAAACGTCATGCAGATTCAGTTGCAACCAGCTTCCAGTTTGGATCGTTCTCGCCAGTTACCCGAGCGAAGGTCCAGATGTCAGTCAGGTCACTCACTGCGGTTGGGTCACCATCCACAATGCGGTTTTCAGAATCCCGTGTCGCGGTGATCAGCTGACCCTTGAAGCGAACAGTCACTTCAGCAAGCTTGTCTTTGTCGTTGAAGGCCGCTTCCACAATGTCAGCTTTGTCGATGCCCACAAAGGTGGACTCAACACGCTCATTGCGGCTTTCCCGGTCATCAATCGCAGCAGAGAAACCACTGAACACTTCAGGAGAAAGAAGCTCTTTGAGCGTGCGGCGATCACCCTGCGCAAACGACATCAAAATGATTTCGTAAGCGCCGCGTGCACCTTCCGCAAACTCTTTTGGATTGAAAGACGGCTCAGCTTTCCAGATTTCCCGCAGACCGTGATTCAACTCACTGCCTTTTTTGGCAAGCTTGTCGATTTCGGCCTCAATCTGTTCGCGAGCTTCACGCTCAGCGCGCTCAGGGTCATGTTGAACATGCTCACTACCTGGAAGAGGAATAACATTGTCCTCATTCTCAGGAGCCTGAGTCTTTTGAGAGTCTTGTTTTTGCTGAGCAGAATACGGGTCAAATGGTTGACGCTCGTTACCGGTGCGATTGCCCAAAACGGAGCGTAACCGCAGGAAAATAACAACTGCCGCAATAAGGAAGATTATGTTGTAGACGTCGAATATTTCGTTCATTCCGAGTACCGACCGGTCCTTTACTCGTGGGCTGCCAGGCGCCGATGATCAAATGCATTAGATATCTAGATAATGTGCTCTAGCGCATTTTTACAGGCTCTGTCACTAATTTAAGGTTTCTATCAGCAACATCCAGCTATTTCGTGTCCATCCCAATGCCTTTTTAAGGTCTTACCACGCAAGTATAAGCTAAAATCAGTCATTGCAATTCTGTGAAGATCACCCACTATAAGTAAGATCGCTTCAAAAAGAAGTGATCAAAAAGCAAAATAAACCTGAACCTACGCGGACGCTATGCCACTCGGACTTATCATTCTTGCCTGTTTCATTCTGCTACCAACCATAGAGATCTATCTCTTTATTGAGGTTGGAAGTGTTATCGGGGCAATTCCAACAATCCTGTTGACTGTAGCTTCCGCAGCTGCCGGCACGTATATGCTGCGCCAGCAGGGGCTGTCTTTGCTCATGCGCATGCGTGCTGAAATGGACTCAGGACGGGTTCCAAGTCATGAGATGATGCATGGCGCGATGATCGTGTTTGCAGGCCTCATGCTGTTGATTCCGGGCTTCTTTACAGACGCAATCGGCCTTCTGCTCTTCATCCCGCCACTGCGTGAGGTAATTGGCAACTATCTGGCGCGCCACGTGAAGGTGCAAAACCTCAACGTCAATCCGGGTTACCGTCGCCGTGATGGCACTGTGGACCTGAATGAAGATGAGTGGAGCTCCTCCCGTCATACAGAGCAGGATGATGACCCTTCCCGTCCTCGTTCCAATGACCCGGACCAGATCAGCCCATGGTCCTCTGACGACGACAAGCGTAGATGATATGGGATCTCACACCTGCTCGGAGGTTTCGGGCAGGTTTTGATTGCCAATTGAATTTTTGTAATCTTCGATCCATCTATCCTCACACCAAGCCCCTTCTCCTTTTCGTTGTAGAGACTTTAATTCTGCTTGATGGGTACGTTTACGAGACCAGGGGACGACTCTTTTCAGCAAAATACTGAGGCGATAATCTATATCTTTTAGTATCTTAATTTCTGATGCTTCTTTGAAATTCCAAGTATCTATCTTGCCTGAAAAGTCCAAGTTTAAGGGAGTATATGCAGGAGAATAAAACGGATAAGCTCGGAAATCTGAAAAATGCAGTTTTCTTGTGAAGTCGAACACCTCTAGGGTTGTACTCTTTGAAACTGGCCTCAGAAAAGTATGCCGAAAACATAGAATTGTACGGATACAACCCGGGCGAGCGGATCGTCCACCCAGCCGAATTAAGCTGATGTGACGGTCTTCTTCAATGAACTGTAGAGTTTGAGATTCCTTGCATCGCGTAAATCCAAACTCCAAGAGCTTTTTTGAAAATTTTCGCTCGTATATATGCGTAAAATATTGATTTTCCAAATTAATTTCCATTAATAAATTATTGCTTCTTAATTGAGAGCGTCGCTAAATCCCGCCAAGCTTAACGGAGAGCTGCCTGAACTGACTCAGGACTCTCCAACAGTGTCGCGACCAAAGCAATCAGATAAGTGACGTCCAGCTCTTGCTCTGCATTCCAGGTGGTTGAGAAGCACCAGTCATTTCCGTCAGGGTCTTCCAAGGCATAGGTCATGTTGAGCACACCAATCTCACTGCCGCCCTTATAAGCATAAGACGCCCAGTTATCCGGTTCGGCCACACCCGGATTTACGAAAACTCCCTTGATGTCCTTCACTTTTGTTACAATCGTGCACAGTTCGCGGTTCGAAATGTACCACTCGACACCTTCCGTCAAAGGCACGGAAACCTTGTCAATCGGTGGAAGTTGAGCCGGTAAGGCAGTAAGAATCCGCGCCCGCTCCTCTGGCCCTGCTTGGCGATAAGCTTCTGCAACTTGCTCATCCGCTTTCAGATGAAACAGCTGCTGCGTCGTCAGAGCCGGTGAACTCTCTCCCGGCAGCATCACACTTTCCTGCCCCACCAGATCCATCAGCAAGTCCGTGGCCGTGTTGTCCGAGATCTCGATCATGTTGCGCGCCACATCCAGCAAAACAAACTTCTTGCCAACCGGCTCATTTTGCATTGTGCCACCCGGATACGAGATATGCCGTTGTTCCAGTGTGATTTTGTCTTGCCAGCTCAGGTCTCCGTCCCTGACCTGCTGCGCCACTTGGTCCAGCACATAAAGCTTGAAGGCAGATCCGACAGCCAGCTGAGCGTTACTGTTATTTTCAGCATGCACCTTCCCGTTCTGCATCAGCAAAAAGCTCTGCGTCGCGGTCTGCTGTTTCATGTGTTCCAGCAGGTCTTCGTGTTTCACATCCTTCACAAGCGCAAAGCGAAACAGCAGTCCCGTCAGCTGACCAGTCTTATTCTGCTTCAAAAACGTTGGAATCCTGTAGGATTTCGTCTCAACAAGAAACTTATGCGGGTCTTTGGTCGCTTCAACATGAAGCGCAGGGCCATAGATCGAACGTTGTTCTGAAAGTATGGAGACGAGAAGTTCTTTCGGGATCTTCTTGTAGACTTCAGGCGCAAAGTCATCGGCATCAAAGTCCGGCCCATTCCAGATTTTCTTGAGCAACTCCGGCGGGCTTGTTACCTCCTGAGCACTTAAGGGCTGTGGAGTGATGACCAAAACTGCAACAGCGCATAATGCCTTAAAATACCTAAGCAATTGCATCTCCAGAATATCCGGTGGAACTATATGTATCCTAGGCGCATAAAAACTAACATTACCTTAGGTCATAAAGATACAAGCCATAACATCAGGCCGCGTTGCAAAGTCTCAGGTAGCCCTTTGGCAATCAGGCGCGGTAACCAACAATTAAAGTTGAAGAGATGCCGCTAGTATTCGCATCCCTTAAAACTTATGATTGCACGAATTAATTAGTAAATTTATGGGCGGTATTACATGGCGGCGCACCAAACCTCCAGTCGTGTGGATTGGGTCGACTACGCGAAAGGCTTTTGCATCTTTCTCGTGGTGATGATGCATTCAACCCTTGGGGTTGGAAGCGCCATTGGCGAAATGGGGTTCATGGGCGACATCGTTGCCTTTGCTAAGCCCTTCCGTATGCCGGACTTTTTCATGATCTCCGGCTTATTCCTCGCCTTGACGCTGGATCGGGACTGGCGCCTGTATCTGGACCGTAAAGTCGTCCATTTCTTCTACTTCTACATACTCTGGCTTACGATCCAGTTTGGAATGAAAGCACCGTCCTTCGCAGCAGAGTTCGGCTGGGATGGCGTGTTGATGCACTTCGCGCTCGCCTTCGTGCAGCCATTCGGAACCCTCTGGTTCATCTACGCCCTGCCCGTTTTCTTCGTCATCACCAAACTGCTGCACTCACTAAAAGTGCCATGGCAAGTGACCTTGCTGGTCGCTGCTGGCCTGCAAATCAGCGCGTTGCACACCGGCTCTGTGCTGATTGACGAAACAGCTGCTCGCTTCGTGTTCTTTTTCGCAGGCTACATTTTTGCGCAAAAGATCTTCGTCATTGCTGACTGGGTGCGTGAGAACGTGTTGAAAGGTCTGGCCTTTGTGTTTGTCTGGGCCGTCGTCAACGGCCTGTTCGTTGGCTACGGCTATGCCGACCTGCCATTTGCCTCGCTTGCTCTGGGCGGTTTGGGCGCATTGGCGGTGATCACTGTTTCCGCATTGCTTTCCACGGTTAAAGCGCTGGATCTGCTGCGCTATATGGGTAAAAACTCCATCGTGATCTACCTGTCCTTCTTCTTCCCGATGGCCGTATCGCGCACCATCCTGCTCAAACTGGGCATCATTCAGGATGCGGGCGTGATCTCGTTGATCGTCACGTGCACCGCAACCATCGCACCGATGATCCTGTTCTGGCTGATCACCAAAGTAGGTTACGGCCAGTTCCTGTTCAAACGTCCGGCATGGGCCTACATCGCGGAAATGCCGCGTGCCAAGAGCCCTGCACCGTCACCAACCTGATATCTGCACAAAACCGCTGATCTTCCGAAGCCCCCGGAGCCGCCGCTTTCGGGGGCTTTTTGCATGCATGTTCAGCAAGCGCCAATTTTAGTGGTTGGGTGCAGAAGGTCTTTCCGGTCTTTGCTTAGGCTTTGCGGAAGCAAACGGTGTGACAAGATCAAGGAACGTATCTCCATGAAACTCGGGGCTCTCAGGGTTCTGCCGCTTCTCTTCATTCTCGTGGCCATCGGCTTGCTGGAGCTACGCCCCCACCCCGCTGTTGCGCAAAAAGAAGATAAAGCACGTCAAATTCTTAATAAGACCATCGAGAAGTTCAGCGAAATCAAAGCCATGAGCTTTACCGTCTACGCGAGCGAGGAGCGCATCTTTAAAGACAGGGTGCCGCTAAACTTTGTGTTCGAATACACGGTCAACATTCTTGGGCATGGTGATCTGAAAATTGACCTCCCACGCCCCAACGGGATGAGCGAAATCTATCTTGATGATGGCATCATCACTTATTTCGACAAAACGCGGAACATCTACACTCAGGGTGATTTCACTGGAACTTCCTCGGAATTTATTGAGGTACTACGCAGTGACTTTCAGCTCACATTGCCCGGCATTGATTTGGCCAACCCGGAACTGGGCCAGATGCTTGATGACCTGATAACAAAGTCCGTCTACGTCGGGCGTGAGGTTCTGCCAGAAGGGGTTGCCCATCATCTTGCCTTTTTTAACGATCAGGTAGATTGGCAATTGTGGGTCTACGAAGACAGCGGCCTGCCCGGTTATCTTATTATCACTTATAAGGACCTTGTTGGTTTGCCTCAAACACACCTGTCCTATCGAGGGTGGAACCTTGAACCTCAGCTCAATTCAGAAGACTTCCGCTTCAATCCTCCTGAGGGGGCTGAGCGCTTCAGCTTGCCCGCCCTTTCAGCAGTAGAAAACGGAGGGAGCTCAAGATGAGTTACTCCACCACAGCACAGCTTCTCAGCAACTCACTCAGATCACTGGTCATCCTGACCTTCATCACAGGCGCTGGCATACTCACAGCCCAGGCGCAGGAAACCCCGCCTCCCCCCAAACAGGCCACACCCGCCGAAGTTGCGGAGTGCGAGGAAGAACACATGAAGCGTGAGGGCATTGCTGATCTGGGCGGCTCTCAATACCGCGATAAGATCCGCGATCTCTGCAACAAATCCGTACATGGCGCTGACAAAGCAGAGGCGGGAAAAGAGCCAGCTACCAACGATTACTACTTCAGCGGTGACAACAACGGCTTTGTCTATGAGCTCAACGAAGAATGCCAGCAGATCCGCATTCAGGATGAGCTGATTTTTATCTGTCCGGAAGGCAAATACAAACCAACCATCCGCAACAACCAATCCGGTTTCATGCCTTATTTAGAGCCCGTGGAACCCATTAGGCAGGGTGAGAAGCCGTAGGAAGGTCATAAGTAAACACATGGTGTACTCCGTGCCGGATGTTCATTTTGGGAGCGCCTAAATTACATTGGACTTTTACGCCCGACAGAATGCTCTTCGTGTAGCCCTTAGCATCATTCGTTGGGGCAAAATTGCTGATAAAATCAAAAGCATACGCTCTGAAAAAGTTGAAACTGTAAGGCGGTGTGGAGGCTTGTCTGACATGCAAGCACGAACAACTAAACTTGCAAATCGCTCCGGGTCATTTCCGCTTTCTTCGCTTTTCGCCATACTGTTAATTGCACGTGTTGTAGAAGGTTCGTAAGGGTCGTTGTCGGATGGACTTCGCCTTCTCGCTGCACCAAAGCCAGTTCGATGATCTCCCCGTTCCACTAGTATAACGTGGAGTCCAAAAGGAGCGACCTCCATTGATAAGGCCGCCGCATAGTTCGCAATCGCGGCTTTTGATGCACTGTAAAGTGCTTGAAAAGGGATTGGGAGCCGTGATGCAATAGAGCCAATAATTACAATCGTTCCTGCTCGCTTTTTTCGCATATCAGGAAGAAAGGCGCGTACCATTCTATCAACGCCGAGTAGGTTGGTATCGATCTGTCGAACGGCTTCGGAAGCAGCTGTCATTTCAATAGGGCCAGCGATGCCAGAACCCGCATTCAATATCAAACAGTCGGGGACAAGGTTAATGCGGTTGCGAAGTGCAATCACAGAATCTTCGTCGCACACATCAAGTTCTTCTAAAGTGCCTCCATGGCGAGATGTACCAATCGCTTGCCATCCGTTTGTTGTAAAAGCTCTTAACATTGCGGCACCCAGCCCTTTGGAGGCACCGGAAATTAAAACAGAATTCATGAGCAATTCTCCAGATTTCAAATATGTTATCAATGGTAACATCAGTTGAGACTATTTGGTCAAGTGGAAAGTTATCAATGGTAACATCAAGACAAGAAAAACAAATTCCGGGCACATCGGAATATCATCATGGAGGTTTGCGTGAGGCGCTTCTGGATGCTGTCGAAGCTCAGTTGCCCGAAAAAGGGCCTGAGGGGGTGAGCTTACGGGCTGCTGCCAAAAATGCAGGTGTTTCCTCTGCTGCGGCTTTCAGGCACTTTAAAGACAAGCGGGCTGTGATGACGGCAGTTGCTGTCCGCGCACATCGCGGAATGGCAGAGCATATGGAAACGGCAGCCACTGAAGCACGCAGTGCGGGGCTCTCGGTATTTGCCGCTAAGGGGCAGGCCTATCTGGACTTTGCTCTTTCTGAGCCTGCCAAATTCAAAACAATGTTTCGTACGGCATTATTGGATGAGGCAGATGTAGATTTAGTCGAAGCAGAGGCACGCATGACGCGCCTATTGCTTAACGATGCTGTTGAAGATGAAAAACACACTGAAATCCCAGCTAAATCCCTGCTTGCGTGGGGGGCCGTACACGGCCTGGCCATGCTCTCGATTGAAGGTGGATTACCAAGCACAGCCACGAAGGATACACGATCAGCAATTCTGGAGGCATTAGATTTGTTAGAACAACAGGATTAGTCAGAGCAACTTCATTTTTGTTAGGTGGAAGTTGAAAGCTAAGTAGCCAGAGGCCGTTCCAAACTCACCCTCCGCTAAAACATCATTGAAAAAGGGTTAATAGCTCTTTCTTTGTCGGCCCAAGGCGGGCATGATCCCGCTCATGTCGACACAATCCATTGCACCAGCTCTCACAGAGAACGATCACCTCATCCTGATCGATGGCTCTACCTTCATTTTCCGCGCATATCATGCGCTGCCGCCGCTTACTCGCAAGCCCGACGGACTGCCCGTTGGCGCGGTTTCCGGCTTCTGCAACATGCTTTGGAAGATGATGCAGGAAGGCCCCACCAAAGAAACTGGTGATGAGCCAACCCACTTCGCCGTGATTTTCGATAAGTCCGGCAAAACGTTCCGCAACGATTTCTACCCGGAATACAAAGCCCACCGCCCACCGCCGCCAGAAGATCTGCGCCCACAGTTTGGTCTGATCCGTCAGGCAACGCGCGCGTTTGGCGTGCCTGCCATTGAGCAGCAGGGGTATGAGGCGGATGACCTGATCGCCACCTACGCCCGTCAGGCAGCAGCGCAAGGCGCCCGCGTCACCATCGTTTCTGGCGATAAAGACTTGATGCAACTTGTCACCGACAAGATCGGCATGGTCGACACCATGAAGAACAAGGTGATTGGCAAGCCAGAGGTCTTTGAGAAATTTGGCGTTGGCCCGGAAAAGGTCGTCGAAGTGCAGTCGCTCGCAGGCGATAGCGTCGATAACGTGCCCGGCGTCCCAGGCATCGGCCTGAAAACCGCTGCTCTGCTCATCAATGAGTTTGGCGATCTGGATAGTCTTCTGGCACAAGCCGACACCATCAAGCAGAAGAAGCGCCGCGAGAACCTCATCGAGTTCGCCGAGCAGGCCCGCATTTCCAAGCGCCTCGTGCAGCTGGAAGAGGCCGTACCGGTGGAAACTCCGGTCGAAGACTTCACCGTGTGTGATGTGGATGGCGCGCAAGCAGTTGGCTTCCTCAAAGCCATGGGCTTCACCAGCCTCACCAAAAAAGTGGCAGATAAAACCGGCGCTGTGCTGGAAAACATCGAGCCGATTGAGCCTGTGATTGAAGGCTGGGAAAGCACTGCAAAACCGGCAGAACAAGCTGAGGATTCTGCGGGAGAACTTGAGGGTAAAGCATGGACCGCCGCCCCTCTGGCAGAGAAAGTTGCAGCTGAAATATCTGCGCTGCCCATAGATAATTCCGCATACGAAACAGTTTCTACCACTGAGCGCCTCAAAGAGTGGATAGCGCAGGCCTATGAAGTGGGCTATGTGGCTGTGGACACTGAGACAGATGCCCTCAACGCCATGGAAGCTGGCCTTGTTGGCGTCTCCCTCTCCTGCACTCCGGGCAAAGCCTGTTACATCCCGCTGGCCCATGTGGATGGCGAAGGCGATCTCTTCAGCGGCGGTGCGCTGCTGGAAGGCCAGATCCCGCTAAACGAAGCGGTCGCCCTGCTCAAGCCAATGCTGGAAGACCCGGCTGTCCTCAAAATCGCGCAGAACATGAAGTACGACTGGCTCGTGCTCAAGCGTTACGGCGTGGAAATGGCGCCGTTTGACGACACCATGCTGCTCTCCTATGCGCTCGACGCGGGCATGGGCGGCAATGGCATGGATGAGCTCTCCCAGCGTTGGCTCAACCACACGCCAATCCCGTTCAAGGAAGTGTGCGGCTCCGGTAAATCGCAAATCTCCTTCGATAAGGTGCCGCTGGATAAAGCCACCTCCTATGCGGCGGAAGATGCAGACGTCACCCTGCGCCTCTGGAAAATCCTCAAACCACGCCTCGCTGCTGAGGAAATGACCGTGGTTTATGAGCGTTTGGAACGCCCGATGGTGGCCACGCTGGCCAAAATGGAGCGCCGCGGCATCTCCATCGACCGTCAGATGCTCTCCCTGCTCTCCGGTGAGTTTGCGCAAGGCGCAGCCGCGCTGGAAGCTGAGATCCACGATAAAGCTGGCGAAATCTTCAACGTCGGCTCGCCAAAGCAGCTGGGTGAAATCCTGTTTGGCAAAATGGGCCTGCCTGGCGGCAAAAAAACCAAAACCGGTGCTTGGTCTACTTCCGCCTCCGTGTTGGATGACCTCGCCGCGCAAGGTCATGAGCTGCCTAGCAAAATTGTAGAGTGGCGCCAGCTCAGCAAGCTGAAATCCACCTACACCGACGCCCTGCCAAGCTTCATCAATCAGGAGACGGGCCGCGTCCACACCTCGTTCTCGCTGGCGTCCACCTCCACGGGCCGTTTGTCCTCCTCCGAGCCAAACATCCAGAACATCCCGATCAGAACCTCTGAAGGCCGCAAAATCCGTCAGGCGTTTATCTCTGGGAAGGGCAAAAAGCTCATTTCTGCCGATTACAGCCAGATCGAACTGCGCGTGCTCGCCCACATGGCCGATATTCCGCAGCTCAAACAGGCGTTTGCTGATGGGCTCGACATTCACGCCATGACAGCAAGCGAGATGTTTGGTGTGCCGATTGAGGGCATGGACCCAAGCGTTCGCCGCCGTGCAAAAGCGATCAACTTCGGCATCATCTACGGCATTTCCGCGTTCGGCCTTGCAAACCAGCTGGGCATTGGTCGTGGTGAAGCCGGTGATTACATCAAAACGTATTTTGAGCGCTTCCCGGGCATCAAAGAGTACATGGAAGAAACCAAAAAGTTTGTCCATGCAAACGGTTACGTCGAAACCATCTTTGGCCGCCGCGCCCATTACCCGGATGTAAACACCAAAAACCCGAACATGCGCCAGTTCTACGAGCGCGCAGCCATCAACGCCCCAATTCAGGGCTCAGCGGCAGATATCATCCGCCGTGCCATGGTGCGCATGGATGAGGTTCTGGAAACGGCAAATCTGGACGCGCAAATGCTGCTGCAGGTGCATGATGAATTGATCTTTGAACTGCCTGAGGATCAGGTGGATGAGACCAAAAAACTCGTCATCACCACCATGGAAAAAGCAACAGAACCCGCCCTCCAGCTCTCGGTCCCCCTCAAAGTAGAAGCCGAAGCCGCCACCAACTGGGAAGAGGCGCACTAGCGCTTCTTTTCCCCTCAGGGCTAGGCAATTTGCCCCAGCAAACAGTGCGATCCCGGGCCAAGCACCCCGCCAACCCGGGCCGCACAAAACCACGCACATAAAGCTTTTGCCCACCAGCAGACCACGAACACCGAAGCCGCCAAGCCGCACCCCTTCGGTGTCTTCCCGGCCCCCGAGCCGGGATCCATAGACCATACCCTCGAACTCAGCCGCTTTTTGTGTCGATACTCCCCAGCAGCCACTTCATCGGCCCTGCCATCAAGGCCATTCCGTGCTGCTCTGGGTCCCAGATCGCCGCTCTGCTTGTCCGGGATGACGTCAGAGGGCAGCGGCAGACTTCACTCCACCATGTCATGGGTTGTATGGATGAGGGGCAGGAATAGGCAATTCTGGTGCGCAAATACTGCTGCAGGTGCGTGTTAGTGTCTCTTTAAGAAGGCCATGGATTGAGAGGAAGACATAGAGCATACATTGCTTGATATCACGAATGCAGATGTGCTGGCTCAAGCACAATCCCAATTGTATAGGACTCGGGGACTTGTTGATCACATCAAACAATCTGATCTGTATTTGTTAAATTCATTTAGTTGTGAGGGTTTCGGAAACCGAAACCCTCTTGCTTCCTATTTTTTCTTTCGATTTGGTCTTTGTGTTAGTGCTGATCCAGCAGCAGTTTTGGCTGCTGGGCTCGATTTGCGGCTGCGAAGTACTTTGCTTGCAGCCGAGGCTGCTCTTTTGCTGGTAACTTCACTGTTTTTTTTAGGCATATCGTTTTCCTATTCCGCCTGAGTACAAAATTTGCCAAATCAGACCGAAAAAGGTACATAAAGCTTGTTAGAGCAGTTCTTTCTCGGTTTTGGCTTCCTCAACGAGAGGCGGTTAAGCTCGAAGAGAACTCTATTTTGAAGCGGGGTTTGCAGACCCCGCTTCAAACTTAATTGCAGTCAGCAAAGCACCTCCGTACCTCACCGTTTCCTACGAATTTTGTGAGTTGGCGATAGTTGCCACTCTCCTTGCGAATGCGGCCTGCCACGATTGCTGGATGCACGCTTGCTTGTTTCGCAATGGATAAAACTTTGGAGATTTTAGTAGATGGAGCCATTTGGTACTCCTGCCAAATGTCCGCAGGGATAAGCGCATCCAAAGCAATTTGATCTGCTTCTCTTTCTTTTTCCCAGCTTTCGTCGTGGTCGCTCTCATTCAGATTGAGGTCATCGACGAACATATTATCATCGTCGGTCAAGTGATGACCAATATGGGCCAGCTCATGCAATAAGCAGAACCAAAAATTATCTATGCGATCATATCGAATGGTGACCCCAACAACAGGGACACCCTCAACGGTGCGCATTGCAGCTCCATCGAGGTGTGTCTTAGGGAGGTGTGCGGCATAGACAAGTACAATGCCGTGTTTTGCCAGAAACTCTTTTGCTAGTTTAGGTCCTTCGTCAAACTGGCTGAGTCGTGCGACGTTCCGCAAAAACTCAGCAGTAATAGTTTTCTGATCGTATTTTGCAGTTAGTGGTTGGCTTCTGGCTTTAGCAAGAACATAGAGGCACCAAGCTTGTAGCGCGTATGGGTCCATCTTGGCATTACGACGGACGCTATTGTTTTTCCGATACATTGGAGCTGGTATCGCTTGTTCCCCGCAAGCACGCTCAATGAGGTCTCGCATAATCTCCTCAGCTCGATCTTTACAGTTCTTAGCTTGAGGTACCCAGCCAAGCTTAGCCATCTGTAACAGCGGGAATTTTTCCCAAACGACATCAGACATACTGCCGGGAAGTTTCGAATTTTCTTTTCCGATTAACACCTCGGCAGGAATCTCAAGGTGTTTGTTTAGTGCTCGGATCATTGCTAGCGTTAAAGAGCGTTTTCTGGAAAGAACCTCTGAAACTTTAGAGCGATTGCCAATGAAGGGTCCTAAATCTTTTTGAGAAAGACCTTCTTGCTCCATACGGAACTTAATTGCGTCAATTGGGTCAGGAAGATCAATAGGGTGATGTTTTGCTTCATAAGCTTCTACGAGCGTAGACAATACCTCAAGTTCATCTTGTGAGTGATCATCATCTGAAGCCTCGTCCATGAGAACTTCAATCCGCTCTAGAGCAGAGTCATAATCCGCTTCTGTTCTGATTGGGCGAATAAAGGTCATCTCAGACGTCCTCTGCATTAATCTTGTCGTATTCTTCTTGAGTACCGATAAACTTGATCATGACTATGCTGGCTTTGTAATTCAGCGAAACCACAAGTCTGTGTCGGTTTTCCGCAATGTTGAATACAACTCTTCCATTCTTCAAAACACTGGCATGCCTGTACTTAGCTTCGATATCTGATTGGCTATTCCAAGTCGTGTGAATTGCCTCATAATACCAACTATCCAAAGATGCCTTCGCATCCGGTATGCGATCGCCGTACTCGCGGAGTTTCCTTTTTGCATTAACGCGCATACTGATTGCTATATGCTCCCACTTTAGGGATAAAGTCAAACGTTCCCATTCTGAGAGTATATATTATGCGAGTCGTTTGGGATTTGCAATGATGTTACTGCTTCTCGCAATTTTAAACTCCTTCCTCCCTCACCTGCAACAACGCCCCATTGACACCGCATGCATCTACAGCCATCCTAACAACGAGGCTTCACAACCTCTATCAACGCGGTACCGCTCCCGTTAACTAGCGGATTTTTTGTGCCTTTTTTCTAAGGGCGCAAACCCTTTGCTATGAGCGGGAGGGCGGTGAATACAATACCTCCTTCGGGGGGGAATAAACTCGCCTGTCGTTGTCAGGTTGTGAACCTCCCGCTCGCCAGCGGGCCATCACAAGCTCGTTGCCGTTGCGGTTCTTCAACAGCCTACTACGAGGGCCTTGAGAATGGACGACACCGCATGCGCATGTAGCGCCACAAACACGCTTCAAAACGAAATTGACGAAGTCATCATAGCCGTCTCGGATTTGGAAAATCTGGCTTATATGCAGCAATTAGTGCTGAATGAGCGGATGCAGGAATGCCGGGAACGCGATGCTTTGTTCACTCTGCAACAAGCCTTACGCGACCGACTGGAAGCATTAAGAAAAACCTGCGGAATACTGGAGCGGGTCGCCCATCCGCAGCCAAAAAAATCCAAAATATCGCTTCTTGAATAAGCCAGTCTTTGCCTGACACTTATAACAGGCAAAACGGCTTAATCCCATCACGCGCGCAAAACCGGGTGTTCCAACCACCCGCCCGTGCGCACTCACGCACTGTGCCTTTCGATGCTCCGGCGATCTCACAACACCCCGTGTCATCGCCCGTGCACACAGCACAAAATGAGCATCCTGCTGGCCTGCGGCCGGGCAACTAAGCCCGCAGGTCAGCGCCTTGGTAAATATGACCCTAGCAGCACGAACAGGTGCGAGCCATTCCCCGGATCTAAGGAGTGCGGCGCCTGAGCTTGAAGCGAGCCATACTCTGTGCAAACCCCTTAGTCGGTTATCTCGATCTTTCCGCAGGCCTCATCAGAAAAGCTCTTTGGCTTCCACTGCTTACCTGCCAGATACGTGTAACAAACCTTGATTTTGTTGATGGCGACACTGCTGTTCACGTCACTATCTGCATCAAGCGGGTTCCTGTCGAGTATGACCAGATCAGCCACTTTGCCCTGCTCCAGCGTGCCAACCTTGTCATCAATCAGCGTTTGCTCGGCTGCAACGGCGGTGATGCCCTTCAGGTTCTCATAGATGGACCGACCATCCCGGTTTCCAGCCCACTTGCTGTCAGGCATATCTTTGACCTGACTGCCCTTGATATCTGGATAGACCCAGGTGTTGCGAGTGACCATCTGCTCAACATACCAAAGCGGATTCACCGGCGCGATAGGTGCATCACTGTGCAGCGTGAAGGGGATGTTATCGCGAACATCCAACGTGGTGGCATCCAACGTCGGCGCCCGCCCGTTAGGGTCTCCGTCCGCACCTAAATTATTGAGATCCTTGCCATCCAGCAGGCTAACAAACCCGCCACCCCAATACCCGACATGACCGGTAAGGTGCGACACGATGAAATTCAGAGGAAGGCCTCCCTCGTTTTTGCAATGCACCCGCCTTGCAACTTTGGTCAGCTCCCACAAATACTGCGCAACTGAACTGGGTGAAGTTGCAGGGTCCCCGCCAACCGTCGCGTGAATAAGCGTCACAGGATACTCGTTGCACCGTCCGGTACTCAGTCCCAATGTGGTGATCGCGACGGCCTTGATCGCCTTGTCGCCATTGGTGTGGATTTGAATCGGCCAGCCTTTGCTCCAGAAGGGTTGCAAAGCGGTCAGAAAGCTTCCATCCCCTCCGGCAATCTTGCTCAAATCCGGCTCTTCATCATTATCCGGCATAAAAAACTGATAGTTCGCGCCATGCGAGCCAGTAACGGCAGTCTTCTTGCCATTCTCCTCATCCACGCAAATGCCATTTATGTTGTAACCCTGAGTGAGATAAGCCGAGCATCCCTGCGTTGAACCATCCGCCCAGAACTTGATGCCCGTGGCACCGTAGCGACCCTGCGTGTTCTTTATCAGCGTCGTATTGCTCAAAACCTCCTCCGGCCACAAAGACGTCATCTCCGCCTCGGCAATCTGAACCGCTGTTTTGCTATGCTCACTGGGATCAATCGCCGTAGCCGAAATAAGCGTACGGATACGGAACGGGGCTGTGAAGTTGCCAGCCTCATCTTTATGCAGCGCAACATCTTTGTTGAACTGAATGATAGGAACAGTGAAGCCGCCGCCATTCACAATGGTCGTGACACCAGCCGCCGCAATCTTTTCAACCACCGGAGCAACGGCCTTGAGGCCTTCTTCGTAATCCATGAAGAAGAAGGGGCTACTGGCAGGCACTCCTGCCATCTCCTGAATTTTCGCGACAAACGGCCTGTAAGCCGCTTCTTCCTGCAATAAGCCGGAGTAATAGGTGTTCCCGTCCTGACCAGTATAAACCTGCCATTTGCCAAGAGGGTCTGGCGCAGGCATGTCCTTGTTCCTGTTTATCTCCGGCCCACAAGGCCAGGCAGTGCAGATGTTGGCAGCAACAAACGCATTCCCATTGACATAGGCAACGTGTTCGGACTGGTCCAGAATAAGCACAGGATGTTCATCTGCGCCCTCAACACTCTCACTGATTTCCTCAGCGGGATGGGAGCGGAAAGCAACAACGCGCTGGATCTCATCTGGTGTGACACCAAACCGTGAAGGATCAATGCCATTTCCCACAATCCAGGCCTGCTTTGTGGGCATCCCATCCGGCGCAAAAGGCACCCAGCGATTGGGTGCACTGTTCAGGACATTCCAGGTCCATTCAAAACCAGTCTCAATACTGCCATCATATTTGCAAACGGTTTTGTCTCTAAAACGCGGGTCAACTTGGTTGTCATAGGTGCGGTAGCTGTAAGGCTCTGGCAAACAAGGAGAAAGGTCAGCAACCGCAGCATAGTTCACCACAAGCGGCATATGCATATGTGGCTCAATAAAGCCGGGCATTAAGGTTGCTCCACCCAAATTGACCTTGGTGACAGCGCTGTCGGATAAATAGGTTTGGTAGTCTTCGTCCGACTTGAAGATCTCAGAGATTTCGCCATTTCGAACAATCAGCGCTTTGACTGTTTTGCGTTGATCCGCCTTCTCATCGGCCATTGTCAGAATATCGCCGCCATAAAAAAGCGTTTGCGGCTCAGCCTGCGCCTGAGAGAGCGCCATCATCAAAACTGCCGGAGCACAGGCGACCAAAAACGATGCCCGCCGTTTGACCGTGCTGCCTCTACGCCTGGCAGTTGGAAAGCAGATGGATGCAAGCATGAAAACCAAATCTCCAATTGATGACAAACACATAATTGCCAGTGGAGATTGTAATCTGATGTACGCTGATCCCTGATTTCAACCAACCCGCCGCAAGTTCCAGGCATGCCTTACAAAATCTAACCCAAGCCCCCCACAAAGAAGCCTTTCTTGAAAGAAAGTCTTATGTTTTAGGTCTACTTCACTTGCTCAGCCGACCAACCTATAACAAACGGAATAAAGAGAGGCATAGAAATGCCCTCTTTATTCGGGAACTGCTTTGTAAACCGCGGGCTTCAGCGAGAGGTTCTGCTCCAAAGGTGATCGCAGCTCGAAACAAGCGGGTTCCTCAGAGAAGTTGTAGACACGGACAAGCACAAACCGCTCCGGCTCATCTTCCGAAAAGCTCAGTTCATTCTCGGAGATGTAAAATGGTGTTTCCCGCCCACCATTCGTGGTCTTCACCTCAATGAGCCGCTCAGTACCATCAATTTCATAAGAGCGGATGTCATACCCAAGCCCATCGCCTTCCTCTTCAGAAGCCCAAATGACTTGCTCGGCTAAGTCAGTTCTTCCAGCCTTCTTCAGCCGTTGTTGCTCAAGTTGAACAACATACGCCTCACCTAGCTTGCCAAGTTCCCGATTGCTCGCATCCCGCTCTGCGTAATCCAGCTTTTGCGCCCGACGAACCACATTGCGAGGCTTAGTGAGCTCAATCGTCGAAGCTTGGGACGGTGGCGGAGCGATGTACTCCTCAGGTCCTTCATCAAGCTCCATTCGTTCTTCTGGAACTTGCTGCAAGTCCTCCTGTTGTCGTGCATCTAAGTGCCGTTGAACTGCATCTTTGAGAGATTTTTGATAATGTTCGGCTGGACTGAGGCCAGTGATCCATAGTTGATTGCGGTCTTCCAGAATAGCACTTACATTCTGCTGTTTCCGTCCAATGGCTTTCACCGATCTTGGAATAGAGCGCGCAAGTTCTCTCTGCCGAGCAGCCTTATTGAAACTCTGACCTTGAAGCCCCAACTTCAGCATTTCAAAATACTCAGCGACAAGAAGATCATTCTCCTCGTCTGTCCAATCATCTGCGCCCATGAAAATCTCAAATCAAACAATGTTTGAATTGAAGTTAGCACGTTCATTCTACAACCTTAAGTAGGTTTATGAGCCTTATCTCTCATCCCTCACATAAAGCTCGTGGGGCAATCCATCCTCTGTGAAGTCTTTGAAATAGCGAAAGCCTGCGCGTTGAGAGCAGTGGAGTGCAGAGGTGTTTTCGGGTCGGTGACCAACGCAAAAGAACTGATCCTCAGCGCAGACAAGCGGCTTCACATGCTCAACTGCAGCATTCAGCATGACTGTTCCTAGTTGTTGGCCTAGGGAAGCAGGATCGCCGATGTAGTAATCGAAGCTAACACCAGCTATTATGCCAATTGTACCGGTGCCGTACTCTGGAAAGTCGCGGTTCAGATACCATTGCAGATAATCGAAGGGCGCGCCGTTAAGCTCCGCGATCAGGCAGTTGGTTGGATGATTGTTCGAAACGCGGCACGCATAGCGCTCTGTTACTTGCTCAAGCGTGCTGGGCTCACGCTCATAAAAGGGCCGCAGATGGGGTTGGTTGAGCCATTCATGCAATAAAGGCATGTCCGAGACGGTAAGGGCCCTCAGTTGAACAGTGATGCTTTGCGCCTCGCTCATGACCAATGCCTCCGTTTTCCCTGCGTTCAAAACTCTAGCCCATCCAAACTTGCTCCAACAGGCCTCCAAATAAAACAAACCCCGCCATGAAAGACGGGGTTTGATAATATCCGGCGGACTTGCAGGCCATTAAGGCCGGCAGGATTACCTTGCTGGTCTACCAGCCGCAGGATTTGCCAGAATTTTGCTCGTCCAGATAAGCTTGGAGTGGAGCAAAATATTCAAGAATAGCTGTCGCGTCGGCTTCACGGCTTCCGGTGAAGGCCTCCAGGCTGTCCTGCCATGGAAGCGCAGCGCCTGTTTCCAACATGGCGTTGAACTTCTCGCCAACTTCCTTGTTGCCATAGATGGAGCACGCTGCCAGCGGTCCTTCCCACCCGGCAAGGCGACAAGCCTCACGGTAAAACTGGAACTGGAAGATGTGCGCCAGAAAATAGCGTGTGTACGGCACGTTGTTGGGAATGTGGTACTTGGCACCCGGATCAAACGCATCCGCAGCACGGTCAACCGGAGCCGCAACGCCTTGATACTTCTCGCGAAGGTCCCACCAACCGTCGTTATAGGTGTCTGGAGTCAGCTCTCCGTTAAACACCTTCCAGCGCCACTGGTCCACCAGCAAGCCAAATGGCAGAAATGCGATCTTGTCCAGTGCCTGAGCCAACAGGATGTTGGTGTTGACCTCTTCTGAAGCATCAAGAGGCAGAAGGCCTATCTGCTTCAGGTACTTAGGCGTAATGGACAGGCTCACCATGTCGCCAATCGCTTCGTGGAACCCATCGTTCGGGTCATCCTGATACATCGGCGATTGGTGATTATAGGCGCGCTGGTAGAAGTTGTGACCCAGCTCGTGGTGGACGGTATTGAAATCCTCCCCCGTCACCTCGGTGCACATTTTGATGCGCAGGTCATCCTTGCCATCCACGTTCCAGGCAGATGCATGACATTGCACATCACGATCACGCGGCTCGGTAATCAACGAGCGCTCGTAAAACGTCTCAGGCAGCGGGTCAAAGCCAAGCGAGGTGAAGAACCCCTCCGCCGTCTTCACCATTTTGAGCGGCGTATAGTTCTGCTCTTCCAGTAACTTGGTCAGGTCGTAGCCTTGCTCGTCCCCATCAGCAGCGACAAGCGGATAGATGTTGCCCCAGGATTGAGCCCACATATTACCCAGCAAATGCGCAGGAATTGGCCCGTCGGCAGGCACTTTATCGGCTCCGTAATGATCCGCCAGCTTATCGCGAACATAACAATGCAAGCTGTCGTAAAGCGGCTTCACTTCACTCCAGAGGCGATCAACGTCCTGCCGGAAATCATCCGGATCCATGTCGTACTTGGAGCGCCACATGGAGCCTGTGTCTTTAAAGCCAAGCTCGTGAGAGCCCTGATTGGCGATGCCGACCATCTCCGTGTACATGTCCTTCATAGGCGGAGAGACAGTGCGCCAGCCTTTCCAGACTTCCAGCAGTTTGTCGTAATCACGACTCGTCGCCATGATGCGGCTGAGCTTGGAAAGAGACAGCGCCTCGCCATCAAGCTCATACTTGCCCGTGCCGTAAATGGTTTCCATCTCGGTATTGATCTGCGCAAGCTTCTTGATCTTGGCAGGGTCATTCTCAGGGGCAGGCAACGTCAGGTTCAGTTTCAAAAGCTTCATTTTCCGAGCAAGGTCTGGCGGAAGGTCAAGGCCGTCATACTGCTTGGTCTGATTGGCAAGAGAAACGTAGAGCTTCGTGGTGCGCTCCGACATTAACGCATTCAGCCAGTTGGTGTCATAAGTGATGAAATTAGCATTCACCCAGGCAACGCGGCCCGCTTCCTCTCCGATCTCCTGAATGGTTTTTTCGGAGGTTTCAATAAACGTTCTCGCATCCTCAACGCTGACTTTCTTCTCGGCGTTAGCCTGTGCTGAACTCAGCGGAATGAGAGCGAGTGAAAGTGCGGGCAATACAGATAACAACCGCTTCAAGGCAGCCTCCCCAACCATGGCATATTTTAGAGATTTCAGATGCATTTCTAATGCATAATCTCTCTGTTATGCCGTTACGGTAAGGGTTTTATTCTGTAAGTCTAGCCCGTTTCATCGCGATATTTCTCCTATTTTTGGAGTGATCTAGCAAAATTATTGCATTAGCAATTTAGAAGAATCTTCAACACTGAGCCCGTTTCACGCACATAGCTGCAATGCCTGAAACGGTATAATGATTGCGTTTTAAAACGACATTTTGAGTAAGTGTCAGCCCTCCTTGCGAGTCGAGGCAAACTTCATGTCGTTCTATCTCCAGAAGTTGTTCGCTCTTCATTTGACACCGGATGATGACAAAGAAAACTCTGCTTCTGCTCTGGCAACGGTTCAAACATTCGCCGTAATGTTTGGTACCGCTCTCGCGGGCCGCATTGCCAACTCAGCCTTTTGGCTCTTCTCCAGTTTCGCGGTCTTTGGCATTCTCGGTATATTCAGCACATGCAAAATCACCAATTGGCATGCAAGTACCGACCTGAAAGAGGTTGAGACACACTTCTAACCATATGAAGAAAAAAGAAGTTCCGCCCCTATTCATGCTGCAGCCCTCCTAAAGATCTAGCAATGCATGCTTAAGGCAATCGTTAGATTTCTGGTTACCCTAAACGTAAGTTAGAAATCTCACTGTGATACCTCCCTCAAATCAATATGAGGAGAAGTATCATGTTGAGGAAACTAGGCGCAGAATTTGTAGGAACCTTTGCTCTGGTCTCCGCTGTGTGCGGC
This sequence comes from Pseudovibrio sp. W74, assembly GCF_001623085.1. Taxonomy (NCBI): domain Bacteria; kingdom Pseudomonadati; phylum Pseudomonadota; class Alphaproteobacteria; order Hyphomicrobiales; family Stappiaceae; genus Pseudovibrio; species Pseudovibrio sp. W74. Next base: position 163,644 of record NZ_LMCJ01000004.1, on the reverse strand, counting down.
GGGGCATTGGTGTCCTATGCACCGGTTGAGTGGTATGGCGGATCTGGCTTGCTGGGCGTTGCCTTTGCGGTTGGTCTTTCCGTTGTCTGTATGGCTTACGCGTTCGGCAATGTGTCAGGTGCTCATTTCAATCCATCGGTGACCATCGGCCTTTGGGCTGCAAAACGGTTCCCAACCTCAGATGTGGTCCCCTACATCATCGCGCAGGTGATTGGCGGCACAGCAGCAGCCTTTGTATTCTGGATCATTCTCGCCCATGGCCCGGGCGACCCTCCGGGCTTTGCTTCCAACGGTTATGGAGAGCACTCCAACGGCGGCTTTTCTGAAATTGCGGTCGGCATTACCGAAATCACAGTCACAGCGCTGTTCCTGATTGTTATTATTGGTGCAACCTCCAAAAAAGCACCCGCAGCCCTCGCTCCGCTTGCCATCGGCCTGATGCTGACATGCATGCACATCATCGCGATCCCCATCTCGGGCGCATCTTTAAACCCGGCTCGGTCCACGGCAACAGCTATTGTCAACGGTGGTTGGGCACTGGACCAGCTTTGGTTGTTCTGGCTGGCACCAATAGTTGGGGCGCTCATCGGAGCGGCAGTTTGCTGGATCATCGGCACCTGTGGTCGTGAGGAAACAGATTAACCAACGGAGATGCAATCGTTTTTTGGCCTCCTTCGCAGTCAGGAACCTGTGAAGGAGGCTTTTATTATGAATGCACTCAATCCCCAGCTAGGGAAAAACCCTCAATTTAAAACTTGACTATTATATTCATGTTTATAAAACACGGATAGAAACAACGTTTGCAAAACGCAAACACAAGCTAGCCAAAGCAGCGTCTCAGCCAGCCACTCCCATAAAAATTCAGACTGAGGCGACCATGTCCAATTCGCGCTATTCCCGTGCGGCCCTCCTGGCCAGCACAACCCTCTCGCTCGCCCTGATTTCTGCGGCTGTTTCAGCACAGGAAGCTACACAGCCTGTTGCTGCCGACAGTCCTGCAACCATGCTGGATGAAATCATTGTTTCAGCAGGTAAAGAGAAGGTGGCGATTGATACACCTCAGGCTGTGACTTCAGTCTCTCAGGAGCAAATTGAAGCAGCCCAAGCAAGCACATTGGGCGAGATCCTCGATGCGGTTCCGGGGATCACCACTATAAATGCTGACAATGCGCTGGGGCAGTCATTGAATATTCGTGGTATTGGCGGAGCATTCGCATCCGACGAAAACCGCATGATCATGCAGATTGATGGCGTAACATCGTTCTTTGAAATGTATCGAGCAGGCTCTTTCTTCTTTGACACTGAACTGTTGAAGGAAGTTGAAGTGCTCCGTGGCCCTGCATCTTCAACCTTGTTCGGTTCCGGTGCACTTGGTGGTGTCGTTAGCGCACGAACAAAAGATGCGAGTGACTTCCTCAAAGGTGATGATAGGCTAGCGGTGCGCACCAAAGCTATGTGGGATTCTAACGGCAATGGTGCGCGGAGTACAATCACAGTTGCTGCACGGCCGTTGGAAGATCTGGAGATGCTTCTGAATCTGAATTATGGGCGCGATGGTGATTACGATGGCGCTGATGGTCAGGAGCTTAGCAACTCGCGTATGACTGATCTTTCAGGCCTTGCGAAGCTGAAATACAGCTTTGGTGCTGACAAAGACCAGTCTCTTATTGCAAGCTATTTCAACGTCGAAAAATCTGGTTATGGCCTGTATGATCAGACTAGATATGATCCAACCTTTGGGCTAGCTGATCAAGTAACCAGTGAGCAGCAGGCATTGTTGGCCTATGAAAATACTTTTTCTAATAATGATTTACTTGATTTCAAGGCTCAGATTTCTTGGAGCCAGACTAATCGCGAACTAAAGAATATTACAGTACCTTACATTATCGGATCTGAAGCTGAATACACTTACAATAACTGGCAGGCAAAACTCGAAAATACCTCTGAATTCAAATTCTCTGATGGGCTCGAAACGTACCTAACATATGGTATTGAAGGTCAGTATCGAGAACGCTTGAACCCTCGCCTGAAGACCAATGGAACGGTACAGCCCGGCTCCTCATCTCATCCAGAAGGTGAAACACACACTCTTGGTGTGTTCGGGCAGGCTGAGTTTGTAATTCATGACCGCCTTACACTCATTCCTGGAATGCGTGTTGACCATTCTCGCCTGAAGCCGGGGACTGGCGTGGCTCTGCGTAAAGATCTGGATGAGACGGCCTATTCTCCAAAACTTGCAGCAATTTATGAGCTGACAAACTGGCTGAATGTCTTTGGTTCTGTTGCACACACAGAACGCATGCCAGTTTTGGATGAAGTTTTCTCGGGTGATGGCTTTACCGATCTTGGAAAAGAAAAATCTAACAATTTTGAAGCTGGCTTAGGCTTTAAATTCAATGACGTATTGTTGGAGAATGATAGCCTTCGCTTCAAAGTAACGGGCTTTTACAACAACATCGACAACTACCTCTATTCCTCTCGCGATCATGCAACGGGCAAGACAATCACAACTGCTATTGATGAGGCGCGGATCAAAGGCATCGAGTTAGAAGCAGGTTATTCCTCTGACAGCTGGTACGGCAATCTAGGTGCTTCAGTCACACGGGGTGACAACCTTTCTGATGATGAATATCTGGATAGCGTTGCGGCAGATAATCTTTTCCTTTCAGTAGGGTATAAGATTACCGACTATAATCTGGATGTTTCCTGGCGCTCTGACCTATACGCAGAACAGGACCGCGTGAACGATGCTGACGATGCTTCACCAGGTTATGCGCTGCACAGTGCGCGTTTAGCCTGGAAGCCTGAAGATGGATTCCTTGCAGGCTCAGAAGTGCGCGCTAGCGTGACTAATATTTTCGATCAGAAACACACAGCGCATCTGAGTGAAACCGAAGGCAAAGGTCGGTCCTTTAAGCTTAGCTTGGTGAAAACGTTTTAAGCCTCTCTTCGGTGCGCTGCAAATGCAGTGTGTCTGGCAATGCTGGTGAGACAGGTTTGCCAGAATGAGGCTAGGCCTTCTGTGGCGGAAAGGCCGGGATCGGCGGGGAAGAAATTCTCCGCCGTTTTCTTTTGTAACTCAATTACGCTGGATCAGCCGTGCTCAGTTTCCAGCATTTCACTCCATGTTTTTGGGGTGTCGCCGTTGAGCGGGTTCTTTGCAGAGCGTTTGTACTTGATGGTTTCAAAATGCATGCTCAGTGTGTCTGCCAGCAACAAGCGCCCAACCAGACCTTCACCAAACCCAACGATTTCCTTGATCACCTCAAGCGCCTGCAATGTGCCAACCAGGCCTGTCAAAGCACCCAAAACACCCGCCTCAGTGCAAGTTGGTATGGAGCCAGCCTCAGGGCGTTTGGGGAACAGGCAGCGATAAGTTGGGTTGATGTAATTGCCCTCATCATCGCGCTCAAATGGTTTCAGTAGCGTAACAGAGCCGTCAAACTGGCCCACAGCAGCCGTAACCAAAGGACGGCCAGCATAAAAGCACGCATCCGAAACGAGGTAACGGGTGGCAAAGTTATCAGAGCCATCAACAACGATATGGTAATCGTTGATCAACGCCATTGCATTTTGCCCACTAATGCGTGTCGGATGCGGAACAACGCGCACATTCGGGTTCAGCCGAGCGATCGCCTCCGCCGCACTGGCAACCTTAGGCTCGCCAAGCTTCTCCGTGTCATGGATGATCTGACGCTGAAGGTTAGACAGCGAAACAACGTCATCATCAACAATACCAATGGTGCCAACACCAGCCGCCGCCAGATATTGCAGAACCGGTGCGCCAAGTCCTCCAGCGCCGATTACCAGAACGCGCGCAGCTTTAAGTTTCTGTTGCCCAGGACCACCGACATCTCGCAGGACGATGTGGCGGGCATAACGTTCCAGTTCAGAAGCTGTAAGGGAAAGCAATTGAGACTCCAGTAGTTTAACCGAGCATACGGCTCACCAGTCGGGCTGTGTAATCCACCATGGGAATGACACGCGCATAATTGAGACGAGTCGGCCCGATAACACCAAGAACGCCCACAACGCGCTGTTCACTATCGCGGTATGGAGACACGATCAAGGAAGAACCGGAAAGCGAGAACAGCTTGTTTTCTGACCCGATAAAAATACGTACGCCTTCGCCGCCCTTTGCAAGATCAAGCAGGCGGATCAGTTCACTCTTGTTTTCCAAATCATCAAATAGCAGGCGAATACGCTCCAGATCTTCCTTCGCACCCACATTTTCAAGCAGATTGGAACGACCACGCACGATAAGCGTACCCGGATCGTTTTTATCTCCCCCCCAAACGGCAACACCTGCATCCACCACTTTGGATGTCAACGTATTCAGCTCGGCCTGAAATTCGTTTCGCTGCCGAACAAGTTCAAATTGCGCATCAGCTAGTGTGCGGTTCCGGATGATGGAGTTGAGGTAGTTCGAGGCTTCGGTCAGCGCAGACGGTGGCAGACCAGCGGGCAGGTCGACAACACGGTTTTCAACGGAACCGTCCTCACTCACCAGCACAACAAGTGCTTTAAGCGGCTCAATCTGCACAAACTCGATATGACGAAGAGTGGTGTCTGTCTTGTTGGAAAGAACAACCCCCGCCCCGCGGCTCAGGCCAGATAGCATCTGACTGGCTTCTGTCAGGACCTGCTCCGGTGTTTTCTCACCACCTTTAGCCTTCACCTGAACAGCAATCTGCTCGCGCTCTTCCTTGGTCAGGTCGCCAACTTCCAAAAAACCGTCCACGAACAGACGAAGACCAGACTGCGTCGGCAAGCGTCCAGCACTGGTGTGCGGAGAGTAGAGCAGCCCATGGTGCTCCAGATCTGCCATTACGTTGCGAATAGAGGCCGGAGACAGAGGTTGCGAAAGCCCGCGTGCAAGGTTGCGAGACCCCAACGGTTCGCCGGTATCAAGGTAGTTCTCGACAATGCGCCGGAAGACCTCACGGGAACGTTCATCAAGATCCTCAAGAGGGACAGAAGGAGGAACGCTCGTCACGGTATCGGTACTCCACATCAACAGCAGGTTTGGGCCAAAGCCTGTATTCAATCCCTAACACAGGACAATTGAACAGCCAAAACTCATTTTTAGCAGAAAATAGCCTCTCAAACCAAAACCAGCCTTTGCGCTAACGGCAATCCGCAGCTAAAAGATCCGCAATACCATTTGTGAATTTGTAGCTATTAAGCAACCCGAGGGAGCTTGCCTTGAACCGTCCATCCAAACGTACACCAGAAGAAATGCGTCCAGTCAGCCTGGAGCGCGGTGTTGCCAAACATGCCGAAGGCTCCTGCCTGATCAAATTCGGCGATACCCATGTTCTGTGTACCGCAAGTTTGGAAGAGCGTGTTCCGCCGTGGCTCCGTGGTCAGAACCGTGGCTGGGTAACCGCAGAATACGGCATGCTGCCACGCGCAACTCACGACCGTATGCGCCGTGAATCCTCTGCAGGCAAGCAGTCTGGCCGTACTCAGGAAATCCAGCGCCTCATTGGCCGCTCTCTGCGTGCTGTTGTTGATCTGGGGGCACTGGGCGAGCGTCAGATCTCCGTTGACTGTGATGTCATTCAGGCAGACGGCGGCACCCGTACAGCATCCATCACCGGCGCATGGGTCGCTCTGCACGACTGTCTGAAATGGATGGAAGCGCGCGACATGGTCAAAACCGATAAGGTTCTCAAAGACCACATCGCAGCGATCTCCTGCGGTATCTACGAAGGCACTCCGGTTGCTGATCTGGACTATATCGAAGATTCCTCTGCTGACACTGACGCAAACTTCGTCATGACTGGCAAAGGCGGCATCGTTGAAATTCAGGGTACTGCTGAAGGTGAGCCATTCTCCGAAGAAGAACTCGGCCAGCTCATGGGTCTTGCAAAACAGTCCATTTCCAGACTGGTTGAGCTGCAAAAGCTGACGGTGCTCTGATGCAGGCAGAAACAACAGAAAACCGCCGTCTGGAACCTGGCAAGCTCGTGCTTGCCAGTCACAACAAGGGCAAGCTGCGCGAAATTCAGGACATGCTTGCACCGCATGGCTTTGAAGTTCTCTCTGCTGGTGATCTGGATCTGCCAGAGCCAGTGGAAGATGGTGACACGTTTGAAGCAAACGCTGCAATCAAAGCACTTGCTGCGGCAACGGCCACTGGCCTGCCTGCCCTTGCAGATGACAGCGGTTTTTGTGTAAACGGCCTCAACGGTGATCCGGGCATCTACTCCGCACGTTGGGCTGGGTCAGACAAAGACTTCGGCGTGGCCATGCAGGCCGTGCAGGACAAGCTGACCGAAACGAACGCTACAGACCGGACCGCTTACTTCGTTGCTGTGCTGTGCATGGCATGGCCGGATGGGCGCACTCAGTTCTACCGTGGTGAGATTCATGGTGAACTGGCGTGGCCGCCGCGCGGTCTGGAAGGCTTCGGCTACGATCCAATGTTCGTTCCAGAAGGTTTCGATAGGACCTTCGGTGAGATGGACAAGCAAGAAAAACACAAAACAAAAGAAGGTGAAGCGCTGTCACATCGCGCCCGCGCCTTTGTTAAGTTTCAAAAAGAGTGTTTGCCAGCGTAATGCGTGTTCCCGAAAAGTGGATACCGATTTTCGGATAAGAACTCGTGCGAAATACGTTGGCAATCACAAAGGAAAAAGAATGACTGTGTCACCGGTTGGCGGCTTTGGGATTTACGTGCATTGGCCTTTTTGTTTGGCAAAATGCCCATATTGCGACTTTAACTCCCACGTGCGCCACCAGCCGGTTTCGCAGGAACATTACGCCAAAGCTCTGGCAACAGAGCTGGCACGCTATGCGCAGATGGTGCCGGGTCGCACGGTTGACTCCGTCTTCTTCGGCGGCGGTACACCATCTTTGATGGAGCCGAAAACCGTTGAGACAATCCTCAATGAAGTTGCGCGCCTCTGGCATCTGCCGTCCACCGCTGAAATCTCCATGGAAGCCAACCCAACCAGCGTGGAAGCAACCCGCTTTGCAGGCTATAGATCTGCAGGCGTAAACCGCCTCTCCGTTGGTATTCAGGCGTTGGATGACAAGGAACTGAAGATCCTTGGTCGCCAGCATTCTGTTTCGGAGGCGATTCAAGCTGTTGAAATTGCGCGCAAAACTTTCCCACGCATCTCGTTTGATCTGATCTACGCGCGCCCCGATCAGACCTTGAAGGCATGGGAGCAAGAGCTCAACCGTGCTATCGATCTGGCCGCTGATCACCTCTCCATGTATCAGCTCACCATCGAAAGCGGCACCATGTTCCAGCGCTTGTATGCAGCTGGAAAGCTGGAGATGCTGGACCCTGATCTAGCCGCAGACATGTTTGACCTGACACAGGAGGTCACCGCAGCACGCGGTTTGCCGGCCTATGAGGTCTCAAACCATGCGGCGCCTGACGCTCAGTGCCAGCACAACCTCATTTACTGGCGTTATGGTGATTACGTCGGTGTTGGACCTGGTGCACACGGCCGATTGACGCTGGAAGATGGCACCAAGCTGGCAACCTCGACTGAAAAACATCCGGAAACATGGCTAGGTTTGGTTGAAAGTCAGGGCCACGGCTCTATTTCTGAAGACATACTTGGTCATGGCGAGCAGGGTGACGAGTTGTTGTTGATGGGTATGCGATTGCATGAAGGCATTGACGTACCACGTTATGAACAGCTCTCTGGCCGTCAGTTCAAACCGCAGAGATTGTTAAATCTGCAGGAAAACGGCATGGTAGAATGGGTGAGCAACACTCGCCTGCGTGCAACGCAAGCAGGCTTTCCCCTACTGGATGCCGTAATTGCTGAGCTGGCTTCCGATTAGCATTCCCAAATAAAATTCATTAGCGATTTCAACTTAGTGAAATAATTGCAGTCGAATTACTCGATTCGATTGGGGTATTAATTTACATATTGTGCAATGCAACATAATTGATTACACTGACATGCACCTCAGCGATGGTGAAGAACCTATTGATCTTCAATGCAAGTTAAGGTTGGTTTGAATTTCTCCATGAGTCTATGTTGCTGAAAAGGTATAGAGCTGTCTATACTTTTGCGGTGCAGCACTTCGGGCTAAAGTGTATTCGTGTTGCGGAAATCAAGAATTACATGAACAAGAGTTGGCTGAAGCGAACGTCTTGGGAGGAAACATTCTGTGCTGTTCTACCACTTGTATGAAATGAACCATGCAGCGATGTCCCCTGTCCGGGCTGCAGCAGACATGACAAGATTGTGCTTTCAAAACCCGCTCAATCCCATGTCACACACGCAGGTTGGTCGCACGGTTGCTGCATCCTGTGAGATGCTTGAGCGCGTAACCCGTCGTTATGGCAAGCCGGAGTTTGAGCTCGACACCACTGTCGTGGATGGTAAAGAAGTAGACATCACGGAAGAAATCATCTGGGCGAAACCATTTTGCGGCCTGTTACACTTCAAGCGTGATTTACCTCAAAGCAGAAAAGACGATCCTAAAATTCTGATCGTCTCACCCATGTCTGGCCACTATGCAACTCTTCTGCGCGGCACTGTTGAAGCCTTACTGCCAAATCTGGATGTTTACATCACGGACTGGGAAGACGCGCGACAGGTGCCTGTAGCTGATGGCCGTTTCGACCTGGACGATTACATCGAATACATCATGCAGATGCTGCATTATCTGGGGCCAAATACGCACGTTCTGGCGGTTTGCCAGCCATCCGTTCCAGTTTATGCCGCCGTTGCCTTGATGGAAGAGAACGGAGACAAATGCGCTCCGGCGACTATGACGCTGATGGGTGGCCCAATTGACACCCGCGAAGCGCCAACCGCCGTGAATGATCTGGCCGTCGAAAAAGGTATCGATTGGTTCAAGCGCAATGTTGTTATGGAAGTTCCTTTTCCGCACAAAGGCTTCACACGACAGGTTTATCCGGGCTTCCTCCAGCTCTCTGGCTTCATGAGCATGAATCTGGACCGGCACATGGTTGCCCATCGCGATTTCTTCCAGCATCTGATTGAGGGTGATGGTGACAGCGCTGAGAAGCATCGTGACTTCTATGATGAATATCTCGCTGTTATGGATCTGACCTCCGAATTCTATCTCCAAACCGTGGAGACCGTGTTCATCGAGCATTCGTTGCCAAAAGGCGAAATGATGCATCGTGGCAAGATGGTTGATCCGAAAAAGATCACCGGCACGGCGCTGTTTACCGTTGAAGGCGAAAACGACGACATTTCTGGTGTTGGCCAAACCCAAGCGGCTCAAAAGCTGGCTGAAAACATCCCATCCAACCGCCGGTTGCACTACATCCAGCCCGGTGTAGGCCACTACGGTGTGTTTAACGGTTCAAAGTATCGTTCAGAAATCGCGCCACGTATCGTCAAGTTCATTCAGGATAATCCAAGAAACGTGCGTGCGGAGCAAGTTTCCAAACGTGCAGCGAAAAAGACCCTGCGTGAAAACACCTCTGAGAAAATTGCGGGTGATCCACTACGCGAAATCCTGCTTGCTGAGCCAAAAGGCGCTGCAGATGACCTGCAGTTGATCAGCGGTGTTGGACCTAAACTAGAGCGGGCTTTGAACGGCGCAGGTATCTTCCACTACTGGCAAATTGCAAATCTGACAGAACATCAGGCCGCGGCGCTGGACGATCGTTTGGATATTCGCGGACGCATGGTTCGGGATAATTGGGTTGAGCAGGCACGCCGTCTCAATGAAACAGTGCATTCCAACTGAACGTAAGTGAAGATAACCCATCGTCTAATAAAATTTCATTCTATCTCTTGAAAGTAAAATAAAATCATCCCATCTCAAGCTTGTTGATTTGAGAAAGGGGTGATTTTAATGAATGTAAATGCAATAAAACCCTCCTGGAATCCTCTAAGTATTGCACTTATGGTTCTTGGATTCGTAGTTTTCTGGCCTCTTGGCCTTGCTATGCTTGCCTACATCTTATGGGGCGACAACTTAAATGGCTGGAAGCGTGAAGCTAAATGCCAGTGGAATCGTAGCAACTTGAAAAATACGATGGACAATATGCAAAATGCGACCCGCAGCGGTAATGCTGCATTTGACGACTACCGTGAAAAAGAGCTGACCCGCTTGGAAGAAGAGCGCAGAAAGCTTGATAGCATGCGTCAGGAATTCGATGATTACATGAACGACCTGCGTCGGGCTAAAGATCAGGAAGAATTCGACCGCTTCATGAGAAACCGCCACAACCGTCCTGGTGAGCCATCTGCTGGTGAAGCAATCTAGTGGTTCTCAAAGGCTCATAACAAGCATCTGGTGCTCTGCTTTTGCAGGGCACCCTTTTGTGCGTTGAGGCTTACTCGCAAAGCAACACACACGCTAAAGTAATTCGCACTGGTCGACTTTCAAATCGCCCCTTTCTCTGCAATAACGAGAGCGACCAGTGCAATTTTTGAGGTGATATGGGGTTTTTTGCGACAAAGGTTTTGCCGGAGTTTATTGAGGTGGATCTGGGGCATAAGCCTCTGCAAATCCGCCTGAAACGCAACTCCAGAGCAAAGCGCTATATCCTTAGAATTCCCCCTGGAGACCCAACACCTGTCATCACTGTTCCTGCTCGCGGCAATCTGAAAACAGCCCAGGATTTCGCCAACCGGCAAGTCGAGTGGCTGAAGCAAAGATTGGGCTCTCGTCCGAATATCATCAAATTTGAAGAGGGCGCCCGCATCCCTATAAAAGGTGTCCTGCACACCTTGCGGTCTTCTGGCAAACTGCGTGGGCTTGCGAAGCTTGACCTTGAAGAAGAGACGGATGAACCGCTGTTGTTACTGCCGGGCGAAACCCAAAGCTTTCATCGTAAAACCAAAGACTTTCTGCGCAAATCAGCCAAAGAAGCTCTTGAGGCACACGTACAACACTTCACAAAGAAGCTTGGATGCAACTATCATAGCATCACACTACGAGACACTAAGAGCCGTTGGGGATCCTGCTCGTATGATGGGAAACTATCGTTCTCCTGGCGCCTTGTGATGGCACCACCCGACATTTTGGAGTACGTAGCCGCTCACGAAGTTGCTCACTTGGTGAAACTGGATCATTCACCAGAGTTCTGGCGTGTTTGCGAGCAGTTAGCACCCCACACAAAGCAAGCCCAACGCTGGCTCAAAGAGCACGGCTCTCAACTTCACCTTTACGGACAGGAATAGCTAGCCACCGCCAAACAACCTTCCAAGCAGGTCCAGGGGGCTTGTGCTGGAGTTGTTTTGCGGGCGCGGAGCTGTTGTTGCTTGAACAGCAGGCCTTGGTGGCTGTGGTTGCTGAGGAGCTGCCAAAAATGTTGGTTGACGACGCGTAGGCGCGGTACCCGGCTTTAGCAATGGTGATGTTTCCGCAAGATTAATCGGCACCCCCGGCAGTCTGGCAATCGGGATATCCTGATGCTCTGTCTCCATCACCCATGCCCAGATTTCTGCTGGCAGTGTACCCCCACTCACCTTCTTCATTGGCTTGTTGTTGTCGTTTCCAAGCCAAACCGCAGTGGTGAGTGAGTTTGTATAACCAATGAACCACGCATCTTTGTAGCCTTGCGTTGTACCGGTTTTGCCTCCCGCCGGTCGTCCAGCCAACAGCGCGCGTTTTCCTGTGCCTCCATAGACTGTTTGTGCCATCATAATATTGATTTCACTCAGCTTATCTCCGCGAACAACGCGTCCTGTACCATCACCGGAACGGCGATAAAGCACTTTACCATGTTCATTTCGAATTTGCCGTACCACATGAGGAACGACACCATATCCGCCATTGGAGAAAGGCACATACGCAGCTGCAATCTCAAGCGGGGTAACCTCTGAAGTTCCAAGAGCGATGGACGGATTGGACTTGAGCGCAGATGTAATGCCCAGACGACGTGCTGTACGCGCCACGTTGGCCGGACCAACCTCATGCGCCAGCTTTGCTGCAACGGTGTTGATCGAAAATGCAAGCGCTTGCGTCAGTGTCACATCGCCGTAGTATCGCTTGGTGTAGTTCTTCGGCGTCCAGCCCCTGTAGGTGACACGAGCATCCCTGCGGACAGTATTAGGGGTCATACCCCGTTCCAATGCCGCAAGATAAACAAACGGTTTGAAGGCGGATCCCGGCTGTCTGCGTGCATAAACAGCGCGGTTGAACTGGCTTTTCCGATAATCAACACCACCAACCAGAGCACGGATTGCACCACTGCGATTGAGCGTAACAACCGCGCCTTGTGTGACATTAAACTCTTGGCGAGACTCCGCAATTCGAGTGGTCAGCGCCGTTTCTGCCGCTTGCTGCATGTCCCAATCGATGGTGGTATCGACGATGATGTCCTCGCCAATAGAGCCGACGAAGCCAGGTAGCAACTCCATCACATAATCAGCGACATAATTGCCACTGCTGCTGTTATGGCTTGTGACCACGTTCGCCGGGTTGAACAGGGCATTCTTAGCGTCATCAGCGGTGATGAAGCCAGCCTTATGCATTGATGCGATCACCACCTGCGCACGACCCTCTGCAAGAGCGGCATTGCGTGTGGGGGCATATTTACTAGGTGCTTTCAGAAGTCCTGCAATGGTTGCCGCTTCAGCAAGATTGATGAGATGAGCGGATTTGCCAAAGTAAACCCGCGAGGCGGCATCAACACCATAAGCCCCGGCACCGAGATACACCCGGTTAAGGTACATCTCCAGAATTTCGTCCTTGCTGTAATTCCACTCCAACCACAGCGCCATCACCACTTCCTGCATCTTGCGTTGCATGGTGCGCTCAGGCTTTAGGAACAGGTTCTTCGCCAGCTGCTGTGTGAGTGTTGATCCGCCCTGTACAGTTCGCCCGCTGGTGTAGTTGACAAATGCAGCGCGGGCGAGACCAATTGGATCGATGCCGAAATGATACCTGAACCGCCTGTCTTCAATAGCCATTACAGCTTCAGGCAGATACGTAGGCAACTGCTCAAGACGGACGGCCTCTCCGCCGGTATCTCCACGATTGGCAATCAAAGTGCCGTTTGCTGAAACGATGCGCACGTTAGGTGGGCGTTGCGGAACAGCCCACTCCGATGCTGGTGGCAAATGCGCAGCGTAATAGGTGAGAATACCGCCAACAACGACGATCCCCCAAATGCCAAGTACGACGCTCCAATACATGGAAAAGCGAAAGGACTTCCACAAGAACCGTCGAAACTTGCTTTGGCTCTTTGGCTTGCCAGAGGAGGTTGCTGCATCAAGAGCTGCCAGTGTCTGTTGACGTGCCTTGCGGCTAGGCTTTTTGGCAGGCTTCTTGACTGGCGCTCCTTGCGCAGGTCTGGCACGTTGAGGTGCAGGTTTTCTGGCCTGTGCCGTTGGGTTTTGCGGTGAAGAGCGTTGCCCTGATGATGATTGCTTGCTTGGAGCGTTGGTTTTGCTCGGGCGGCGAATATAATCTTCCACCTCGTCCGGACGCAATGCGACGCCTTGTAAGCGTGGGCGTTGAGGTTGTGCTGGGCGTTTAAGACGCTGTCCCTCAGGGTGTTGAGGCGGCCTGCCGGAAGGGCGTTGCCCGGGGCGCACTGGCCTCCGTTTTTTGCCATTTCCATTTTGGCCTGTCGCCATAACTTTAAAACACCCCAGTACCAATCACTCAAATTTTGGGCAAATATTGCCATTAAAGATTGAGCAAGCCTGAACAAACTCAGGCTACTGACCGCTTGGGAGGGAGGTCGCAACCTGGATACAAAACACGAACGATTTTAGGGAAACACGCTTAATTGAGCGTTAAGCTATTGAGGTGAATTGCGCGGAGTTGGCCGGGAAATGCCACAAATATGAAGAGATGTTAGCGCTTCTACGCAAATAAAAAAGGGCGGAAACCCGCCCTCTCCATTTTGAGATACTAGTAGCTCTGTGATCAGCTGGAATACCGGCTGGCATCTTGACCATAGTAGTTCACATAGCGTGAGTTCAGCTTGGACACTGGCATGATGATCAAAACATCAGTGGTACCGAACTGGTGATCAACAACTGCTCCGTTACCGATATAGGCGCCAAGGCGTAGATATCCTTTAATCAGCGGTGGTAGAGAACGTAGCGCAGCGCGTTGATCCACCTGATCTTTCGCAATGCGGTTCATTTCTACATACTGGTCCGGCAGTGCTGATACATGCCATTCTTCTGGCGCACTAGCAAAATGATGCAGGAAGGAAAGCTGCTCAGCAAGAAGATCAGGATCAGTACCTTCGATAGAGGCACAGCCAATCATAACATCTACATTATTCGTCAGCACATAAGACCAGATGCCATGCCATAGCAATTCTACGGTCTTCTTGGTGCGATAAGGTTTCAAAACACAAGAACGACCGAGTTCCATGAAATTCAGATCACTGTGACGATCCAGAATCCCTTGAATATCAAACTCGCCTGCTGTGTAGAAACCGCCATTGAGCTGTGCAAGTTCCTGACGGAGCAATCGGTAAGTGCCTACGATCTGCGGCTTGAGTTTGGAAAATGGTTTGTTGCGAACCTGACTGTTGTGATCAACGACCAATAGATGATCACAAATCTCGTCATAACTGTCGCGATCAAGACGCGATAACTGAGTTTGTGCATCTGCAATAGCGGACATCTCTTCGTAAAACACTTCGTAGCGTAAACGCTGAGATTGCTTGAGTTCTTTGGCTCCGTTGGAAAGACGAACCTCGAGTGGGCCGACCTTACCGAGGCTTTGTCCTGCCTCCGGTATTTTTCCAAGCATTGCCTGAGGGATCCACCGCGGCGCAGGTCGCCCTGACAGCTTACTCGGTGTGAACTTTTTTAGGACTTTCATCGGGGAAATATGTCCAGATCCAGCCATACTATTATTATCTCATATTGCTTAGGTGCTTAAGAAACATTGCAATAATGAGAACGCCTTTCTGAATTTGCACCAATTGAGTCACCCATGTCAATTTTGGGTAGTCAATCTGTGATATAAGCCCATTTTAGGACAGTTGAGTGACACAACACCAACATTTACCCGCGTAACGACGCTCACATTTGCTAAACAATGCTGCGGTCGCGGTTAATCTGAGTATAACAACCGCCTCGTGATATTGAACAGGCTAAATATACCGAGCTATCCCTTAGCATAGCGTTTTAAAACAGCCTCAAGATCCTGCTTTTTTAGGGGTTTGCTTAAAAAACCGTCTGCTCCGGCCTTAATAGCCTCTTCTTTTGCCTCCGGCATAACATCTGCTGAAACAACATAAATTGGCACTTGCGACGCAGATTTGTCTTCCCTGCCTCTAATTTTGGAGATGGCTTCAAGTCCATCCAGACCGGGCATGTGCAGATCCATAAGCACAATATCAAACGTGCCGCTGGCACAGAGCGAAACAGCCTTATGCCCATCCTCCGCAAGCTCCGATCTGTGGCCCAGTTTGTCCAGTAGTGCTTGAACCAGCATCCAGTTAATTGGATTATCTTCGGCCACTAATACATTGAGATTTGTGTTTTGGCCTTGCTGTATAGGCGCCACCTCTTTTTCTATTACATCGTTATCTACCGCGTCAGTCTGCAGCAAACCGGGGGAGAGTACCCGAAGCAGTGAGCTGCGACGAACAGGACGGGTCAAGTAACCAGAAAACTCCCCGGTCTTGATATCTGCAATCCGCGCCCGCTCCTGTGGTTTAATGAGGACAAAGATCTCTGGCGCACTCTCAGATTGCTGCCCATAGAATTTGCGAATGCGTCCCACAAATTCTTCACCAACAAGCAAACGGTCAAAAGGTGGCGTTAGAGGCAATTCTTCGAGCTCGTCTACTTCCAGAACCTTGGTGTGAATGAACCCGCTGGTGTTGAGCGTTTTATGGACAAGGCTGGCTTCAATCTGATTGCTGGTTACGATCGCGATGCGATCTTCATGACTTTCGGCAGGGTCTGCAGAAATCTCATCAACAGGCATCTCAAGAAGGAAGGTGGAGCCGCAACCCAACTGACTCTGAACGGTGAGTGAACTTCCCATTAGCTCAGCCAGCCGTTTGGAAATTGCCAGACCCAGGCCAGCTCCATCGAACTTGCGATCGCGGCCATACTCACCCTGTTCAAATTCCCGGAAGATGCGAGCTGCAGTGATTTCATCCATGCCAGGGCCAGTATCTTTAATGGCGAACTCTAGCAAATGATGGCCTGTGGTATCAGTAGCGACTTTCAGGACTAATGAAACACCGCCCTCTTCTGTAAATTTGATCGCGTTTCCAACCAGATTGTATAGGATTTGCTGTAATCGTGCAGGGTCGCTCTGAATGGTATCTGGAACGGATGGACTGATAAATGAACCAATCTGCAACCCCTTTGCATGAGCTTTGGGAGAGAGCAACTCCACAACGCGCTCCACTAGCGGAGTAAGCTCAACACTGCCAGATTCCAATTCCAGCTTACCCGCTTCGATCTTGGAGTAATCAAGAACCTCATCAATAAGCATTAAAAGTGTGGAGCCTGAAGTTCTGATCGCATTAATATAGTTTTGCTGCTCTGCAGTGGTTGTCGTGTCATCCAACAAATCTGCCATGCCCAAGACGCCGTTTAAGGGCGTACGAATTTCGTGACTGACCATCGCAAGAAAACGAGATTTTGCCTCACTAGCATTTGCTGCATGGTCGCGGTCTTCGCGTAGCTTTTGTTCAGCTTGTCGCCTGTCTGTGACATCCGTCAGGATCCACTGAATGATCGGAGCACCGCCGCTGCCATCGCGAATACTCAGGCGCAGGAGTGAATACCAGCGAGTGCCGTGTTTTGTGCGCAAAGCAACGTCTTCGGTTGCTCCAGCAGCCCCTTCCTCAAGGTCGGGTGTGAAGTCTTCAGCATAGGGCAGATGAATAGCCCGCCCGACTTCAACACCAAATCCAGTCGGAAAATTGCGTTTGCCTGCATCATTCACGGAAAGCACCAGGCCTTCGCTGTCACAACGGATCACGATAGCGCCCAGCGCATCCAGAATAGAGCGGTGCCGATCATCTGCTTCGCGCAGTTGCCAGTCAGCATCACTGGCTAATTCGGATGGATCTTCAAGTTGTTCAACTTCACTGCGGATCTGAGCTGTTTTCCAGCTTTGTGCGATAACATCACTTGCCGGAAATCGGCGAAACAACACGGCGCCAGCTCCAAAGGCAAGCAATACAACATAGAGGCTTTGTGCAGATCGCCAATCAGTCAGCAGCAGCGCAATCAGCAAGCATATAACGCCCACGAAAATGGAGAGGCTCTTTAGAACAAAGGAGGATTTCTCGGTGATTTCGCTTTGCTTAATCAGAGACACGCGGGCCTGAGTAACAACATGGGTGCTCTCCTCAGTTTTTAGTCTCCGTTTCAACACTGCTTTTGCTCCACCCGAACTATTTCGGTAAATCAGTAAAATTCAATTGGTAGGATATAACAGATTACGCGGCGGCCAAATAGGCGGAAGAGCGCTTGAAGCTCAGGGCCTCGGCCAGGTGAATACGCTGAACGGAATCTGACCCGTCCATATCTGCAATTGTCCGCGATAGTTTCAGAACCCGATGGTAGCCACGTGCAGAAAGACCAAACTGTATGGATGCCTGTTCAATCAACTCCTTACTGCCCTGATCCAGCGCAACAATTTGCTCAATGGTCCGCGCGCTGGCATGTGCATTGACGGTGATGTCTAGTCCAAGGGAGACATAACGGGCTTGCTGAATTGTACGAGCACGTGCCACACGTTGAGCAACCACTTCCGAGCTCTCTGAAGTGTGCGGGCTGATCAGGTCTCTTGCAGAAACTGCGGGAAC
The DNA here is from genome assembly GCF_001623085.1 of Pseudovibrio sp. W74. NCBI lineage: Bacteria > Pseudomonadati > Pseudomonadota > Alphaproteobacteria > Hyphomicrobiales > Stappiaceae > Pseudovibrio > Pseudovibrio sp. W74. The sequence continues at coordinate 145,928 of NZ_LMCJ01000004.1, read as the reverse complement.
ATGAAGTTGCAGATCCATCCGATCAAGAAACGGCCCGGAAACTCGCGACTGATAAGAACTGGCGCATTTATCGCCTCGCCTGCAAGTGTGCCCCGGTTCTCCTGCATAACCGCAACGGCAAGGGTTCATCGCGGCAACCACTTGCACCATAGATGGGTAGCTCACACGATAATTGGCACGAACAATCGTCGCCACACCGTTCTCAATAGGCTGTCTCAAGCTGTCCAGAACGGAACTATCGAACTCTGGCAGTTCATCCAAAAAAAGTACACCATTGTGAGCCATGGACACTTCGCCGGGTCTGGCTTTTATGCCACCGCCAACCAGTGAGGCCATGGAGGCAGAGTGATGCGGTGCCCGGAAGGGACGTTGATTGCTCAAGGCACCATCTTCCAGCTCACCTGATATGGAAGCGATCATGGAAACTTCCAGCAGTTCGCGCGCTGATAGTGGCGGTAAAAGAGCAGGTAACCTGCTCGCGAGTAAGGTCTTTCCAGAGCCTGGAGGGCCAATCATCATCAGGTTATGAGAGCCAGCCGCTGCAATCTCCAGTGCTCGCTTCGCTGTTTCTTGCCCTCGAATATCGGCAAGGTCTAATGAACTAGCAGCTTGTGGAGAGCTACGCGGTTTTGGGGCAGAAAGAGTAATGTCACCTTTCAAGGCGCGGTAGAGCTGAACCAGTGATCCCGCAGCCATAATTTTCAGGTTCTCATCCGCCCATGCCGCTTCAGAGCCGCAACTTGCTGGACAAATCAAACCTTTCCCGTTTGCAACAGCAGCGATTGCAGCTGGAAGGGCTCCGTTCACGTGCGAAATGCTGCCATCTAGTGAGAGCTCACCCAGAACGAGGAAGCCTTCGACAGCTTCCGCAGGCAGTGCCCCCATCGCCACTAAGAGGCCAAGCGCAATCGGAAGGTCATAATGAGATCCTTCCTTAGGTAGGTCAGCCGGAGCCAGATTAACCGTCACACGTTTGGCTGGTAGCGCGAGGCCGGAAGCAATGAGTGCTGACCGAACCCGCTCCTTGCTCTCTGCAATCGCCTTATCGGGCAGGCCAACAAGAGTGAAATAGACAGAACCGGGGCTAATCTGGACCTGCACGTCAACATTTGCAGCGTCGACACCCTGAAAGGAAACGGTAGAGATGCGAGCGAACACCAGACACTCCTGCGACCACAATTTATCATCATTGTAGTAATTAAGCAGGAACGAACAGGAAACACACAAGCCTTGAATACTCAGAAATACGAAAGCCCCCATAAGAAGCTCTATCTGAAATCTCTGAGTTCATAATTGAAAGTCACTGGGAAAAAGAAAAGCCCTGTCAAACAACAGGGCCCTTGATATTTTTTAGCCTTCAAGCTTTTTCTCAAGCACATCCCAGACCATGCCGGCCACATCTGGCCCGCCCAGCTTCTGGATTGCGCGAATGCCAGTCGGAGCTGTCACGTTGATTTCAGTGAGGTTTCCGTCAATCACATCGATACCAACGAGAATGAGTCCTTGCTCCTTCAGTGTCGGCCCAAGGCGCGCGCAAATCTCTCTTTCGCGCTCAGTCAAATCACTGTCTTTTGGAGACCCACCGCGTACCATGTTGGAGCGCAGGTCACCTTCTGCAGGGACACGGTTTACTGCACCAGCAAACTCGCCATCGACCAACAGAATGCGCTTATCGCCATGTTTCACATTTGGCAGGAACTTCTGAATAACCCAAGGCTCGCGAAATGTGACGGAGAAGAAGTCATAAAGAGAACCGTAGTTCAGGTCATCCTTGGTCACGCGGAAAACAGCAGCTCCGCCATGTCCAAATAACGGCTTCATTACAATATCGCTATGGATATTGCGGAACTCGTCGATCTCTTCGCGATCATGAGTAATCAGCGTTGGTGGCATCAGGTCTGCAAACTGGGTCACAAACAATTTCTCTGGCGCATTACGCACAGAGACTGGATTGTTCAGGACCAGCGTTGTCTCGGAAAGCTTTTCGAGAATATGGGTTGCTGCGATGTAAGCCAGATCAAACGGAGGATCCTGACGCATCAGAACGACATCCATATCAGACATGTCAACGCGCTGAGGCTCACCAAAACTGAAGTGATTGCCAGCTTCGTCGCGCACGGTTACCGGCTCAACGCGGCACATAACCTTTTCACCCCACAGGGCCAGACGCTCTGGTGTGTAATGATACAGCTCATAACCACGGTCCTGCGCTTCTAGCATCAGAGCAAAAGCACTGTCGCCCGCAATGTTGATGGTTGAGATATGGTCCATCTGAACGGCGACTTTAAGCGGCCGCTTGGCACCAGAAGAAGCTGCTTGGGACATGAGGCACTCCTGAAATAACGCTGGGATAGAAATCCATGTAAATAAAAATGGATGTTAGCTGCAGATATGTGGGTCAGAAAGCAATTTGTCTACATTTTTGCGATAAAATATTTGTTTCCTAAAAAATTTCAGCTTCAAAAAGATTAGGGAAGTGCTGGGCTTCTCCATATTTGGGAAGAATAACCGCATCAAATCGCAAGGTTTTTCCAACCACATCGTTGTGATGGGAAACCCATTCTCGAGCGGCATTTGCAATCCTTCGTTGAGAGCGTTGCGTGATTGCATATAAGCCATCATCCACACCCCGCCTGGCTTTCACCTCCACAAACACGATCGTCTGGTCTTGTTCGGCGATCAAATCGATCTCGCCCTGCTTGGTTTTGTAGCGTCTTTCAAGAATCTGCCAGCCCGCTTGGCGAAGCAGCATCTCTGCTTTCAGCTCCGCCTGTAGTCCTTTTCGATAAGCAGCCTGCTTCTTAAGAAGGTTGCTTTTAGTCGCTCTCGGGCTCTTCTGCGGTTCCTGCATTTTTCAGCTCCATAGCACGGGCATAAATCGTCTTTCGATCCACCCCGGTTGCTTTGGAGACTTTCTTCGCTGCTGCGCTTACTGGCATTTCTTTCAATGCCTCGAGCAACAGTTCGTCTGCATCAACCTCGGTCAGTTCCTGCTCTTCAGGTGGTGAGACAAGAATAACAATTTCTCCCTTAGGGCGATCCCCCGAATAGAAATCACTCAGTTCTGCAAGGGTACCACGCTGGAAGGTCTCAAACCGCTTGGTCAGCTCGCGTGCAACAGCTGCTTTACGCTTCCCAAGAATTTCAGTCATATCGACAAGAGAAGCCCCAACTCTGTGAGGGCTCTCATAAAACACCAGTGTCGCCGGAATATCTCTCAGTTCTTCAAGACGTTTCTTTCTGCCGTGGGTCTTATTGGGCAGAAAGCCAGCAAACAAAATAGTGTCAGAGGGTAAACCGGCGCCAACCAGACCGCTCAACATGGCTGAGGCACCTGGAATTGGCACCACCTTGTGTCCGTGCTCCACCACATCACCAACAAGCCGAAAGCCGGGATCAGAGATGAGCGGCGTACCAGCATCGGAAACCAATGCAACGGCTCGTCCAGCACCCAATGCCTCCAAAATCTTAGGCAGTTGCCTGTGAGCATTGTGCTCATGATAGGTCATCATCTGCGTGCGGATGCCATAACGCTGCAACAAGACACCCGTCACACGAGTATCCTCGCAGGCAATAAGATCACAAGCAGCCAAAGTTTCCAGCGCACGGATTGTGATGTCTTGCAAATTGCCGATTGGGGTCGAAACGATGTGCAATCCCGGTTCAATCCGTTTAGCCGTTAGCGAATGCTCGCCAATATAGTATTTCCGCTCGGATGCAGCTTCGGAATGATCCATGGTCGCCTCGTGAGAGCTCCAGAATGGAGCAAGTTTTGCACAGTAGAGAGTGCACATCTAACCAACAAACCGCAAAATGACTAATTACAACGGGGAGTTTTTGACAGAATCCTTAAAAAAATCGCGGATTTCCTTGGGTTGAGGCTGTATTAACTGCGTTGGATCTGTAGAAATAAACCAAACTAAGGCATATCTCCGAGAAGTGGGGTCCGGTTTTCGGATAAGAGTGTGCGCATAATAATCGATTAGAGCATGGCGCGTGAGCAATCGCGACGAGTTCTAAATGTAAATTGCCGGATTTCATCCCTTGCAAAACGAGGGATTGATTGAACGGCCTTCGGAATAGATGGGGCATCCATGAGCTTAGGATCAGCCACACTGCGTGGAATGAGCTTCCGCAAACTTGTGACAGGGGCTGCACTCGGCGTCTCCGTCCTGTTGGCTGGCTGTGTTAATTCACCTAACTTCTCATCGGTGAACACTCCTTTTCAGCCTGATTTAAACCCAAACGGCCAGCCGCAACTGGTCTCGGGCCGTGCGATTGGCAATGGCTCCGTTCGTGTTGGCCTGCTGCTGCCATATTCTGGCGAAGGTCAATCCGCCGCTTCTGTTGCCACTCTTTTCGAAAATTCCGCCAAGCTCGCGCTTGAGGATTTTCAGGGTGCTGACATCCAACTGCTCGTGAAAGACACTGGCGGAACCTCAGAGGGTGCAAGCATTGCTGCTCAGCAGGCGATCAGTGAAGGCGCAGAACTCCTTATCGGTCCGGTTTTTGCCCCAGCTGTTCAGGGTGCCTCTGCTGTTGCGCGTCGCTCTGGTGTTCCAATCGTTGCATTCTCCTCTGATATCAATGCGGCAAAGCCGGGCACGTACCTGCTCAGCTACCTGCCAGTATCTGACGTGAACCGCATTGTGTCTTACGCAGCAGAACAAGAGCGTGGCTCCTATTCTGCGCTGTTGCCAAACAATGCCTATGGTGCGGTGGCTGAAGCTGCATTCCGTCAGGCTGTTGGGCAGACAAATGGCCGTATCATCACCATCGAGCGCTACATCCCGGGCAATGCTGAAGACATCCGCGCCCGTGTCGCCAGCCTGAGCCGCTCTATTTCGCAGGTGGACACTCTGTTCGTTCCTGAAGGTGGCGGTGTTCCTCCGTTTGTGATGCAGGTGATGACCGAAATGGGTGCAAGCCTTGGTGAAGTGAAGATGATCGGCAGTGGTCAGTGGAACACGCCGGATATCCTCCAGTCTCCTGTCATGGTTGGCAGCTGGTTCCCGGGTCCGGATAACCAGAGCTTTGAACGTCTTGCGACTCGTTACCGCGAAACCTATGGCTCCCAGCCGCCGCGCAACGCTTCCTTGGCTTATGATGCAACCATTCTGGCCGCTGGGCTGGTCCGCTCCGCTGGGCCTGATCGTTTCTCTGATCGGGTGTTGACCAACCGTGATGGTTTCCTCGGCATTGATGGTATTTTCCGCTTCCAGCAAGATGGCCTGAATGACCGTGGACTTGCGGTTTATGCTGTTTCTGGCAAGAGGACTGCCGAACCAATTGCTCCAGCACCTCGCAGCTTCTCCGGCCAATTCTAGGCTCTGGAACTTCTGATGTTGAAAGCCTCGCTCGCAAGAGCGGGGCTTTTTTGTGTGTGGCTCTGAAGGATATCTTCAATTGCACCTGTTATCTTGGGGCTGTGGTGATCGAAAAAGCCTAATCTGCATCGGCAAAATCGCCATTAAAGGCAAGGAGCTATGCAGGAACTACGCTTTCATCATGTCGGTATTCCAACCAGCGAAAAACTGCCGGAAACGCACCACAACAAAACCCTCAAATTCACTGCAACAGGCTATTTTGAGGGTCCCTATGCCATTGAGTGGATGAACTTTGATGATGACAACCCACTCCCCGAAATAATCAAGACAACCCCTCATGTTGCCTATGTGGTTGATGACCTTACCGAAGCTTTGCAAGGTAAGAATGTTATTTTGTCTCCGGAAAGTCCGGCCAAAGGCGTTTGGGTCGCCTTCATTCTGGAGGGCAGAAACCTCATCGAACTCATGCAATTCGATAAGCCCGAAGAAGAAATTTGGCCTCATCCCGGAAAATTCAGGATCTGAAGGCGCTGCACTGTTACCGCGATTTACCCAATGGGACGAAAGGCCTTTAGGAAACTAATGAAATCCGGAGTGAAAACGGATAGAAATACCTCAGGAAATGAGTTGGCGGGCCTGATGGTGATCAAGCCTGCGCAAAAGGTGGTTTTAAAATGCTTTCAGACAAGCGCATTCTCCTCATCATCACAGGCGGTATTGCAGCCTATAAATCGCTGGATCTGATCCGCCGCCTGCAAGAGCGAGGCGCGCAAGTTCGGGCAATTCTGACCAACGGTGGCTCCCAGTTCATCACACCGCTTGCTATTGGTGCGTTGACGGGCGACACAGTCTTCACCGAGCTGTTTGACAGAGAAGCCGAGCACGATGTCGGCCACATCCGCTTGTCGCGTGAGGCGGATCTCGTCGTCGTCGCCCCAGCCACCGCAAACATCATGGCAAAGATGGCACATGGATTGGCTGACGATCTGGCATCCTGCGTATTGCTGGCCAATGACAAACCGGTCCTCGTTGCTCCTGCTATGAACTCTAAAATGTGGAGCCACCCAGCCACCCAACGCAACGTGGCTCAGTTGAAAGCGGACGGCCTGAATTTTGTTGGCCCCAATGCGGGCGAGATGGCGGAAAAAGGCGAAGCAGGTTATGGCCGCGTGTCCGAGCCGCTGGAAATTGTCGCCGCGATTGAAGATCTCCTTTCTCCAAAAGAACAGCCCCTGAAGGGCAAACGCATTGTCATCACAGCTGGTCCAACCCATGAGCCAATTGATCCAGTGCGTTACATCGCCAATCGATCCTCCGGCAAACAAGGCTATGCCATTGCAGAAGCTGCGGCTAATGCTGGAGCGCAAGTGACGCTTGTCTCAGGCCCAACAGTTCTGTCAGACCCGAAAGGCGTTGAGACAATCCGCGTAGAGTCTGCAAGCGCCATGCTGGCCGCGGTTGAATGTGCCTTACCAGCTGACATCGCGATCATGGCTGCAGCCGTAGCAGACTGGCGGGTTGCTCACGATAGCAACCAGAAAATCAAGAAAGACGGAACAGGCTTGCCGCCACCTCTGAGCCTTGTCGAAAACCCGGATATTCTGAAGACAGTAGGACATTTGCAGGGCAAACGACCAAAGCTAGTGGTTGGTTTTGCTGCCGAAACAAATGACCTGATTAACAACGCCCGCGGAAAGCTGGAGCGTAAAGGCGCTGATTTGATTGTAGCAAACGATGTCAGCCCAGAGAATAACGTCATGGGCGGCGACAACAACACCGTCCGTCTCGTGACCCATAACGGCGTGGAAGACTGGCCGAAAATGGGTAAGGACGAAGTCGCTCGCCAGCTTGTCAAAAAGATTGCAGAGCTGACTTAACCCGTTCGCCAAACTGTCTCGTTAGAAGGCCGGTATGTTCGTACCGGCCTTTTTGCTGCTTAGGCCGAAACTTGCTCGCTCTCGTGTTCAGCGCTCAAAAGCGGTTTACCGAGGATCATGTCTGAAGCCTTCTCGGCAATCATGATTGTCGGCGCATTCGTATTGCCTGAGATCAGCGAAGGCATCACAGAAGCATCAATCACACGTAGACCTTCCAGCCCGTGTACTTTCAGGTCCGGTCCGACCACCGACATCTCATCTATGCCCATCTTGCAAGTGCCAACAGGGTGATAGATCGTCTCCGCCCTCTCCCGCACTGCTTGCTTGATACTGCGCTCATCACGGCCAAACTCGTAGAGCATGTCCTCCCGATAATCCGAGAGCTCTGGCCCTTCCAGAATGTCCCGCGTCATGCGGATACCCTTCACCAACACATCCATGTCTTCCGGATCTGTCAAATATTTCGGGTCAATACGAGGTGCATCCATTGGATTTGCTGAATTGAGCCCAACTTCCCCGGTTGATTTTGGCCGCAAAACACAAACGTGACAGCCAAATCCGTATCCGCCATAGAGCTTCCGACCATGGTCATCAATAATAGAGATGACGAAGTGTAGTTGAACGTCAGGCCTGTCCAGCTCCGGGCTGGTCTTCAAAAAAGCTCCGCCCTCAGCTGCCGGAGAAGCGATTATGCCAGACCCATCCTTTCGCCAGCGCATAATTTCCTTGATCAGTTGAATCCCCGGCTTAAGCCCTAACCCCAGCATATCCGTTTTATTGGAGCGGTAGCTGATGGTGTAATCCAGATGATCCTGCAGGTTCTTGCCCACACCAGGCAGGTCATGCAGGACCGGAATGTTGTGTTTCGCCAGCTCATCCGCTGGCCCAATGCCAGAAAGCATGAGCAACTGCGGAGACTGGAAAGCGCCTGCTGAGGCAATAACCTCACGTCCAGCTTTCACCGTCGCAAGTTTGCCCTTCTGACTGTATTCAACACCAACGGCTTTCTTGCCTTCAAACAACACCTGAGTGCTACGGGCATGCGTGATCACTGTTAGGTTGGGGCGATCCATAACGGGATGAAGGTAGGCAGCAGCAGCTGAACAGCGTTCGCCCTTTTTGTTATCCTCATGGAACTGCGTGACCTGATAAAGCCCAACGCCTTCTTGATCTCCGCTGTTAAAATCATTGTTGCGTTTAATCTGCCTGCCTTCAGCTGCAGCTAAAAAGGCGTGCGATATTGGAAGAGGCGAACGTTGCCCGGAAACGTGTAAAGGCCCATCGGCCCCATGCATCCCGCTTTCACCGCGCTGATTGCATTCAGATTTTTTGAAGTAGGGCAGCACATCATCAAAGGACCACCCTTTAGCACCCTGCTCCACCCAACCATCATAATCCTGTTTTTGGCCGCGGATATAAAGTTGCGCGTTGATTGCGCTGGAACCACCCAAAGCCTTGCCGCGTGGATGGAATGTGGTCCTGTCGTTCAGCTCTGTTTGTGGAACCGAGTTAAAAGCCCAGTTGTTGATGGCAAAGGGCTTTGCGGAAACCATCGCTGCAATGCCAAGAGGTGCCCGTACCAGAACGGACTTTCCTTCACCTCCAGCCTCAAGCAGGCAAACCGTTATTGAAGGGTCTTCTGTAAGTCGGGCTGCAAGCACACACCCTGCTGAGCCGCCTCCAACAATCACATAATCAAAATCCATTGCGCCCCTCCCCAGAAACACACCACACGCCCGAAAGCCCTCAACTCTCTCGGAAATGAAACAGCAAAAATGTCTAAAGCACTTTTCTCTCGCCCCAATACGGACAAGCTGTTTTATGTTTCAATGTTAGTGAGCCTTTCCCCAAACGGAAACCTGAACATTCTGGTGAGTATGTTATGCGCTAAACTTCTCTGAGGGCGTTCTTTGAAAATAACATTTGAACGCAGAAGCTTGCTGAGGTTCTTCCCCAGTTTATCCCCTGCGCAGGTTTCTCTGGTTCGGGTCGGTCAGATCGTGCAGTCTGTTCGCCGCAGCCTGCGCAAATCGCAAAATCACCGCTTTACGGGTTGCAGCAGAAAGCTTGTGTTCCGGAGCTTCTCGAATGATTTCTGCCATATAGTCATCAGCCAGAATGAAGCCGGTTTCTTCGGGAAAGATCTCTTGCGGGACATCCGCGCTGGTAGCGAAAAACAGCCGGTCGCAATAGTCGCGATACTCATGCCATTTATTGTCTGCTTTGAAGTCCTCAATGGATGACTTGATCTCGATAATCCAAATCTCGGACTTCTTGCCAAGAACCACCAGATCAGCCCGACGGCCTGAGGCCAATGTGATTTCTGGCAGGCTCGTATGACCCAGCACTCGCAAATAGCGTTGCACCCCACGCTGGATTTTCAACGCACGTTCGGACTGACGACCATCGATCAACGGATCATCCAGTTGAACGCGATTTGAGCCCTTCACAAATTCCATGAAATCGTTCCCACTTTGTTCTTGGTGATACTATCAAGCTGACTGACAATTTCAATCCAAGATTAGATCAGGGCTTCACTGAGTTTCAGGCAAAACGAAATCCAGCTTTGCTGCCAACTGCAACATCCGTTCATCAATCGGAAACTGTGCAGCGCAGTTAGCAAGGGCTTCCCGAGCGTTTGTGTGTTCAGAGCAGCTTGAATACAACTCAGCTGCACCTATCAAAAAACTTTTGCGCCAACGCTTTGGTGTCGTCTTCAACACGGCATCACATTGCAAGGTACTATCCCACTCCAGAAGCAGTTCAGCACCCTCTTGAGGCTTTCCTTGCAACGCAAGATGTTCGGCCTTTAGCAACCCATAGCCCGGATTTGCAGAGAGTGCTCTCGAGACATCTGGCTGATGCATCACTCTGCCTTCTGCGAGCGCTTGCCCCAGACGAACGAAACCCGCGCAGTCAGCAAGGCTTAGCGTGATAAGGAGACCTCGCGCCCTAAGCAGCTCAGCAACATCGCGCTGAAACGTCTTGATCAGCTGGCGAATAATGTTGAGAGAGTAGAGCTGATCATGCAACGCATGCGGCCCTGCAACCCCATAATAAAACCGGTTTGCACAATGCGGCAATCGCTGCGCGGTACGGTATCCGTTCGTATCGACCCAATCGAATAGCCCGAAGAAGAGATGAACGGGATGCTTCATACTCTCTGATAGAAGCGCCAGCAGATCTGCCTTATCATGAGCAGAAGGTGTCAGGTATGCAGCGCTCTGCGTGCCAACCACACCCAGCTCCAGCTCCGGTGAAAATGCATAAATCTCACCGTCCTGACGCCGCAGGCCAGTCACCAACGCCCCATAAGCCCCCATGGATGCGCCGTAATAGATGATGCGCTCCGGGTTCTCTTGCGCAATCGCTTCGTCAATCGCACGGTCGATGCCCTGTTGAGCACTTAGGTACCATTGTGATTGGGTATCATTCAGAAAAACACAGGAATGCTGTGTCTTTGCAAACAAGCGCTCCAGCCCGAATTTACCAGAGGGTATCCGGACCTGAGAGAAAACAACCAGTAACACACCGCTGCGACCACCGGATTGGAACTTCACTTCCAATCCGTGAGATACACTCGGCACTGTCGTAAGCCCCTGCATTGAGCGGAGGTTTAAGGCTTCTTGCGCTTGAGATAAACGCCACCACCGGAAGCAGGCGCTGACGACGTGCCAGATGACTTGCTTGGCGACCGGCGTGGAGGTGCTTTTTTACTCGGCTTGGCAGAAGATTTGCCCTTTGGCTTTTGAGCGAACTTACCGCCGCCCGGGCCTTTCCGCTGCCCACCAAGCTTCTGTTTTTTGCCCGCTAATTGCGCACTGCTGCGTGCACTTTTCGGCTCGCGATCTGATGGGAAGAAGGTGTATCCATCCATCTCGGGGATCTTCTTACCGATCAGCTTTTGAACAGCACGCAGCATACCGCGATCTTCAGGCAAACAGAACGTAATCGCGTTTCCGCTCTTACCCGCACGCGCCGTACGACCAATACGATGCACGTAGTTCTCGGTCGCATTCGGCATGTCAAAGTTGATCACATGCGAAATGTCTGAAACGTCAATCCCGCGGGCTGCAACATCAGTTGCAACAAGGGTTTTCAGCTTGCCGCCCTTGAACTTGTCTAGCGTCTTCTGGCGTTCTGCCTGAGACATGTCGCCATGAATAGCTTCTGCTGGCACACCGTCTGCGTTCAGCCGGGCAGCTAGTCGCGCACTGCCTTTTTTGGTGAGCGTAAACACAAGAGCGCGCTCGCATTCTTCCGTTTCAAGAAGCGTCTTCAAAAGAGGATACTTGGCGTTATCTTCCAGATGCGCGATCTTCTGGATAACGGCTTCTACTGTTGTTGCTGGTGGCGCAGTGCTCACCTCAACAGGATCACTTAGGAAGCGACCAGCAAACTCACGAATTTCTGCAGGCATAGTTGCTGAGAACAGCAGTGTCTGCCGTTTTTCCGGCAGCAGATAAGCAATCTCTTCCAGCTCTGCGATAAAGCCGAGATCAAGCATCTGGTCCGCTTCATCGAGAACAAAAATCTCCAGCTCATCAAAGCTGACGCCGTTTTTGCGGTGCAAGTCGAGCAGTCGACCAGGTGTCGCCACAAGCACATCCAGGCCACGCTGCAAAGCACGGAACTGCGGAGGAAACGGCACACCACCAACAACGCAGCTGGAGTACATTTTGGTGCGGCCTGAATAGGCCTTGATGTTCTTTGAAATCTGATCCGCCAGCTCGCGGGTTGGCGTCAGAATAAGGCTGCGCACGCTCTTTGGCGCTGCGCGATATCGGCTCTCAAGCAAGCGCTGAAGAAGCGGCACTGCGAAAGCTGCGGTTTTACCTGTTCCGGTCTGAGCAAGACCAAGCAGGTCCTTGCCATCCAGAATGTATGGAATAGCGTTTTCCTGAATAGGTGTTGGCTCGTCATAACCTTTAGATTTCAGGGCGATCTGAAATGGTTTTGCAACGCCAAGTTTGTCGAAGTCGGTCAAAAGTGATCTTTCGAATGAGCAGAGTGTCCGAAGCCGGTTCTGCTGATTTCATCATGTGTTTTTTGCGCGTCCCGGAAAAGTAGAAACCGTTTTTCGATTTAGGATGCGCACAAAACAAGCTTGAAGAAGTTTGCCTTCGAGAAATCCAGCACAAAAGCAGGCAGCTTCAATTAATTCTACTGGAATAGTCTCTGAGGCTCGGTTTGATCGGGCTATTAACATAGACCCGCCACATTATGCTAGAATTATTGCAGGAGAGCATAATATTCTGGTTGTCCCGACAAGAAAAGGACGACAAATTTGGTTAGAGCAGTCCAGCTACTTGCATGTTTCATGTTCTTCTTTATGTATGGGGACCAAGAATAATGACGCTGCTTTTATGGCCCACATCCTATAAATGGCCTGCTGCTAATAACATTAAAGATTAGGGTTCGAGCTTTGATTGATGCAAATTTTGAAGACTTAGAAGAAAACGCTGAGGAAGCTTCGCGGCTTCTTGCTAACATGGCGCATCCCAAGCGCTTGATGGTGTTGTGTCGACTGGTACAGAGCGAATGTACTGTAGGTGAACTTGCCGAAGCTGTTAATCTTAGTCAGTCCGCGCTGTCACAACACCTTGCCAAGATGCGTGCCAGCAATCTGGTGTCCACCCGTCGTAGCGCCCAGACAATCTATTATTCTCTGGCCAGTGCCGAAGTGGAATCCGTTCTGCAAACTCTCTACGGCCTGTATTGCGCTCCTCAGGAAAAAGCCTAGCAGGGCCTGCTTTAAGGCCCCGCAATTACCACAGAGCTACCATCCCACCTGCGCTTCTCTTCTGCATTCGGTAGCTGGTTGAACATGTGAAGATCCACTGGAATTTCATCTTCAGACTTCAGACCTGAAAACTCACCAAATAGACGGACGGTTTCTTCGTCCAGCGCACCGCCGATATACAGATTGGAAATATCTCCGCTCACATCGGAGAGCTTGAACCGGGTTTCCCAGAGCCAAAACACCTGTCTGTGGTCCTGATCGCTTTCATAAACCATCGTCAGCGCAGGCAGAAAGCCTGCATTGGTGTGTGGTACCGGAGGCAGTTCGCCAGCAGGTGTCTGGCCTTTCAGGTATCCAGTCGCCGTTGGAACAGACCATTCCGGAGCCTTGCGCCAGCCCAGGTCTGTCAGTTGTTTTTCCAACTGCTCCGGCGTGCCGGACCATTGCAGTGTTATCGGCTCTTCCAACTCACCCGTAATGGATACACGCTTGGCAGGCAGCAAACGCCAGTCCTGCAAGCGCCAGCTGGATTTTTGGATCACAACGGATTCACTGCGCGGCTCATAAGCCTCAGCAGTTGTCTTGTAATTGGTGCTGATGTGCCAGATGGAAGCAATCGCCAGTGCACTCAGCGAAATGATCGTCAGCGCAGTTCTGCCAACTTTCTCGTTGTGAATATGCCCAAACACGAATGAGAAGAAGAAGACCGTACCGGAGCCAAATAAGAGACCTGCCAGCACGTCTGAAAGCCAGTGCGCGCCGAGATAAACTCGTGAGAACCCGATCAGGATCGCAAAGGTTGCCGCCACAGAATAGATGATCGTCTTGCTCAACCGGGAACGATCATGAGCCACCAAAACCGCAATGACCCCGATTAGAACCGTATTGATCGTCGCGTGCCCGGATGGAAATGAAAATGCGTCCGCTCCAGAGTACAGCTCAATCGGACGATCGCGGCCAATCAGCGCCTTGGTGATCACCACAAAGATAGAGGAGCTGACAATCGCGATGACAAAGCCTGTCGCTCTGCGCCATGCCTTCCGCCCAAACAGATAAAGCCCAACAGCCAGTGTCACAGTTGCAGTGACATGACCATCGCCCATCATGGTGATCATAACCATGACCTTATCGATGATCGGTGTCCGGGCGATCTGGAAGAAGTTGCTGATCGCAAGATCAGCCCGCGCCATCGGCATTCCCGGCGCCACAGCACCTGTAAACCAGATGAAACCGGGCAGCGTCACGAGCAGGAAGAACGCAGAGACCAGCATTCCTACACTACGTGGGTTTTCAGGGTCATACGTCCGTGCAACCCATTGGCTGAAACGATCAGGACGGCGGGCAAACCAATTGACTGTTGCCTGATGAGAACCGCCAACGATTGGCAGAATAAACATGATCAGCCAGCGGATCAGGGCCACGGCAATCAAGAGAACCAGCAGCAAGCCACCAAGAATAATCGCCAGACGCGTATTGAACTCGCCAATAGCAAACAGAGCAGATCCAGCCATCACACCGGGTATCAAATGGATCGCGGCCCAAGCGAAGGCTGATGTTACGTTGAAGAACGTAAAGCGGCCAAAACTCATGTCCGCCATACCAGCAATTCCGGGTACCACGGACTTCACACCTGGCACAAAACGGCCAATGAAGATGCTCTTACCGCCATGTTTGGCAAAATAGTCTTCACCGCGCTGCAGCCAATCCGGATACCGGCTTAATGGCCAGATGGTGCGCACTTTGTCTTTGTAAAAGTAGCCAAACCAGTAGGAGAACGCGTCGCCCGTTACGGCGCCTGCGGTTGTCCATAAAAAGATGCTCAGAAAGGGCAGCTCGCCAAGGCCAATAAGCGTTCCGGCGCCCACAAGAACAACCGTGCTTGGAAACACCAGTCCAATCAGAAAGAGCGCTTCGCCCATTGCGACGATAAAACAGATAAGGCCAGCGAACGCTGGGTTTGCTGCAATGAAATCAACAATGTGGTTGAGGAATGTGGTGACGAAATCGACGTTCACTGAAAAGTCTCTAGCTCTTTCATAAATGACTTAGATCGCTGGGTGACTGCTTGAAATGTATACATAGTGCCAAGGTGACCAAAATAAGGTCTGCATTCTGTTACATTTATATGCAGGCATCTGGCGCTTTGAAAGGGAAATAACAAGCCCTAATCCCTTCAAAAAGCATAATAGTCCCACTAATCAGACCCATACGTTAATTCTGGTGACGAAAAACATCGTTTAGCTCTTTAAGCAATAATACAGAATGGCTATTCTTGGCTGCAAAGCCGAATGAGCAAAAATAACATTTTACGCCATGCCCCAGATGCGAAGGTCACTTGCATGTTTCAGTCTGCAAACATTCCTCAGACAGTCAGCAAAGAGCTGCTTCAAAAAAGACTGCCTGAACTCCGTGAGGAATTGTTGGAAGTTCAGCACAAGCTGAGAGAGAACAAAGCTTTTGCAACGATCATTTTGCTCGCTGGTGTAGACGGCTCGGGTAAAGGAGCGGCGATCTCCCGTTTGTATGAGTGGATGGACACCCGTTATCTGTTCTGCAACGCCTACCATGAAGAGCGCAGCGAGTCTGAAAGCGCCCGGCCAAACTACTGGCGCTACTGGCGTGATCTGCCTGCACGGGGCGAAACCTCCATTGTGTTTGGCTCCTGGTATCAGGAACCTTTGCGTGATGCGGTTATGGGCAAGATTGATGACGCAGAGCTGGAGCGCCAGCTGTCGGCCATCAACCGCTTTGAAAAAATGCTGGCCTACGAGAACATTCTCCTTCTCAAGTTCTGGTTCACTCTTCCAAAGGCAGAGCAGCAGGAACGCCTGCATGATATCGAAGCCAAAGGCAAGAAAGGCCGTAACTTCATTGAGGAATGGTCTGGCTCAGAGCACTATCGCGCCGCGCAGACGGCTGGCGAAAAGGCATCCCTGCAAACCAGCACCGGCTATGCCCCTTGGTTTGTGATCCCCTCTCAGGATCCGGATGTTCGCGATCTCGCGCTGGCTGAAACCATCGCACAATCCATGAAGAAGAAGCTGGAAAGCGGCAACGGCAATCCGGTTTCAGCTCCGGCTGTGGTCACGACCCTGTCGCAGGCCAACGCCGTGGATGCGATAGACCTGACAGCAACCATTTCCAAAGAAGACTACAAGGCAGAGCTTGAAGAGCTTCAGGACAAGATGGCGTACCTGACAGACCGCAAGCGTTTCAAAAAGTTCGGTCTAATCTCCGTCTTCCAGGGCAACGATGCAGCCGGCAAAGGCGGTTCAATCCGCCGCCTCACCCGCTCCATGGACCCACGAAACTACAAGGTGCACCCAATCGCAGCCCCTTCCGTCGAAGAAAAGCTGCACCCGTACCTCTGGCGTTTCTGGCGCCGCCTGCCGAAAAAAGGCCACAGCGCCATCTTTGACCGCTCCTGGTACGAGCGGGTTCTTGTTGAGCGCGTCGAAGGCTTCTGCTCCGAAGCGGACTGGATGAGGGCCTACAACGAAATCAACGCCTTCGAAAAAGAGCTGACAGATTCCGGCTTCGTCCTCTGCAAGTTCTGGCTGGCGATCTCGGAAGAAGAGCAACTGCGCCGCTTCAAAGCCCGCGAAGAAACCGCTTACAAGAACTACAAAATCACCGAGGAAGACTGGCGCAATCGCCTCAAGTGGAACGAATACGCCATCGCAGCTGGTGACATGGTGGACCGCACCTCCACCCGCTATGCGCCATGGACGCTCATTTCTTCCGAAGACAAGCGCTACGCCCGCATTCAGGTACTTAGAACCACCGTCAACGCTCTCGAAAAGGCGATGAAGAAGAAGGACAAGGAGAGCTAACTCGGCGTCCTTCGTCTACAACACTCCGCAACAGCTCCTGTCACACTTCGTTTTGTGACAGGACTTCTGCAGAAACCAGATCAACTTCCTGGCCACCTCGCCAGATATTGATCACGGCTTCAATCTTCAGCGACTTCTTAACGCCGTCATATTCAGCAACCTGCTGCTGTTGTTCCTCGAAGAATGGTCCATCGAAGTCCATTGAGATGTCCTTCTCCATGTAGGCCTCAATGCGCAGATCATCTGGTCCCGGCTTGCTGATATCAAACTGCATGTCCTGATTGTTGGACATACACATCACCGCGTCAGAGAGCTGCGGAAACAGCCCTTGATGGCAAACTGCAAAGATGGCGGCACGTTCCTGTGGCGAGAACTGATCAAAGAAGCTCATGTCTTCAATCGGTTTTGAATCGAACGTAAAAGTGCGCTCCTGCCTGCGGTCAAAGTCCTTTTGAAACTGTATGCCCTGCTGCTCGGGGATCTTGATCCCCTCCATCATGATGTCGTTTTTCAGGTTAGCTTCCACGCGGTCTTCGTCAGGACTGCGCACATCAAATTCCAGCTTAAAATCCAAAACGCTGTAGCTGCGATAATGGGAACTGTCATAGACTTTGAAATTGTCCTGATAGTTCGCACCAGCCAGTTCGCGCAGTTGCTCAAAGGCTTTGACCTTGCTTTGGTCCGTCACACCCGGAGAATACAGATCAAACGTCAGTTTCTTCGCTGTTACGCGGTCCGTCCCGCAAAACCAGTCAACAATCTTGTCCCAGAGCCGTGTTGCCGGATTCCCAACATGGTCTCTGTCCGAGGCTCTCTTGATGTTCTCAAGATCCCCCGCTGAGATGTGCGGATTAATTTGCGGTGTGCTCAAAGCAACTGAAGATGACATGTTCCACCCTCCTGAACGCGGTCAATCGGTTATGCTGGGCCTTGTAACCCTGACGCCAAGATTGCAGGAAGTTGGAGAGTTGCGCTGTTCTGAATGGCACTGGAACAACAAAAACATGCACTAAAAGCACCGCATGGCAGCCCATGCAGTGTTGAAGCTAAGGTTCCCAAACTTGGGATGAGCAAGGCGAGCAGGCAGTGCCTGCGCTACTTGTTTAAATATGAGTCTTCGGCAGTGGCTGCTCGCCTCGCCCGGGCTTTCTTGTAATGAACAACGTCGCCTCTTTGCCTGTAAGGCACGATAGCCGGTTTCCCGGAAAGACAATGGCTTATCCAATCAGGTTTCCCTAACCGAACAGTTCCTCCGTCTTTGACAAACGCATCTGTAAAAGCAGGTTTTACTGCCGGTACATTTGCACTTGTCGCCGCGTGATACCCTACAAACTTGGGCCCTTCCCCTCAAACCATGCGGTCACGTTTGAAGTTCGGTTCACCGGACCACCAGAAAGATGCGTTACCTCTTCTGATAGCCCCACCCAGCCCACGCCTCACTGACGGACGGTCCGCCAGCAGCCCGTTGCGTGGGCATGTCTCTCAGAATATGGGAGAAAACTGGGAGGGGAATAAGTTTTATAGATCACTCAGCTGCTTACGCATTAAGGCCTTTCATGCCCTCAGGCGTGTACCGCTCACCCACAACAGGAATGTGAGCAATTTCGGCTTCCAGTGCAAGTCCCTCTTCAGCGGTCAACTCAATCTCAGTGGCAGCAGCGTTCTCTTCCAGATACTTCAGTCTCTTCGTACCCGGAATTGGCACGATATCGTTTCCCTTTGCCAGCAACCAGGCAAGGGAGAGCTGGGCAGGCGTGCATTTCTTCTGGTGTGCGGCCGCTGTAATCACTTTCGCGATACCCTCGTTGATGAGCAGGGCTTCTTTCGAAAATCTCGGCAGATTGGCGCGAAAATCGCCCTCTTCAAACTCCGTTTTCGAGTTGAAACTGCCCGTCAAAAACCCTCTCCCCAATGGAGAATAAGGGACAAATCCAATGCCAAGCTCACGGCATGCAGGCAGGATTGTGCTTTCGACATCACGTGACCACAGCGAGTATTCTGTCTGTACAGCCGCAATTGGATGAACCGCATGAGCCCGGCGCAGTGTTGTCTCGTTGATCTCACAAAGCCCGATATTGCCGATCTTCCCTTCATCAACCAACCGCGAAAGCTCGCCCATCACATCCTCAACGGGTTGTTCCGGGTTCACACGATGAACGTAGTAAAGGTCAATGTAATCAAGGCCCAAGCGCTTCAGAGAAGATTCACAGGCCTGCCGCGCATATTGCCGACTATTCTCGATTGTCCGCTTGTATTCGCCGGGTTTCCGATTGATGCCGAATTTCGTTGCGATTTTGAGAGGCGCTTTCGTTTCCTTCAAAAAACGGCCAATCAACTCCTCATTGTGATGAGGGCCATACATGTCTGCCGTGTCAAAGAAATCTATGCCCAGTTCAACGGCTCGTGCCATCACCCCCAAGGACACGCTGTCATCGTGTGAGCCATAAAACTCACTCATCCCCATGCAGCCCAGACCAAGCGCTGAGACGTTAAGTTTAGATCCAAGTTGGCGCGTTTTCATCAGAAGCTTCCTTGTGTTGCTGCTGAATACTTGCCATGTTTCAAAAATGGAAAATACGAGTAGAAATGGAAAGCTGATTTCCGAATTTGGAAATGAAGTTCTGCGCGACCTTGTATGGGATGACACCAAAGCCTTTCTGGCTGTCGCCAGAACAGGAACACTCAGCGCGGCTGCTCAACACCTGCAGATCGGTGTGGCGACGCTGTCGAGAAAGATTGATCGTCTCGAAGAAACGCTGAAAATCCCTTTGTTCGTCAGGCACCAGTCCGGCTATCAGCTCACAGAGGATGGCCGTGAGTTGCTGGCAAAAGCAGAGGCGCTGGAAGCCGCAGCCGCAGCATTCTCCTCCGGCGCAAAGGCTCAGGCAGGCATTTCCGGAAAATTGCGCCTCGCCACAGCAGAAAATCTCGCCACTCACCTGATTTTGCCTGCACTGCCCGAGCTGCGCACCAGCTATCCGGACCTGCACATCGAAATTCTAACCGACGTAAGCTCAGTGAACCTGCACCGCCGTGATGCAGATCTTGCCATACGGATGGTGAAACCGGAAAGCGGCAACGTCACGCTTCGTCGCTTGGGAACGCTCGGCTTCGGCCTTTATGCAAGCAAAGAATATCTGCTCAAGCGGACCGAACTCGAAAAGCCTGAGAGCTATGAGGACGACGACTGCATATCCTGGAGTGAAGCGCAGGCCCACCTTGCCGCAGCACAATGGATTCGACGTGCTTTAAAAGGCCGCGAGCCCGCAGTTTTAACCTCATCACTCGCGACGCAAGTGGTCGCTGCCAAAGCCGGGCTCGGTCTGGCAGTCCTCCCTCACTTCCTTGCAGCAGAAGCCGGGCTTGTCTGCGTGGAAGCCAACATCGGCGTTGATCAACAAATTTATCTGGTCATGCACTCTGATCTCGCCCACTCCCCCCGAATGCGCGTCATGGCAGACTTCCTCGCCGACCTGATCATCAAAAATCGAGCCAGATTAAGCGGCCCACCTCAGTAGGCCGCTCTTCTTAAACCACATTCCGCTCAATCAGCGGATTGTTTGCGGTCAGGCGCTCAACACCAAGCTCGGAAAGGTCCAGCGTCTCATAGCGGCCTGTTACGATATGTTCGGCAAGACCGCGCCCCACCGCCGGGCTTTGCTGAAGGCCGTGACCGGAGAAGCCCAGCGCGATGTAGAAGTCTTCTATGCCGGGTACCGGACCGGTAAATGCGTTGTGATCAAACAGGTTCACATCATAATGTCCTGCCCACGCCGCACCGGGCTTGATGGCTTCAAATGCAGGAATACGATTGGCGAGTGTTGGCCAAAGGTGTTCCTCAAAGAAGGAATAATCGACATCATAGTCAAAGGAATCCGGGTCTTGCTCTTCATCTGGTGAGCTGCCGCAGATAAAGCCTGTCCCTTCAGGGCGCACATAGGTGCCATTTGGATCAACCAGCAACGGCAGGCCCGGAACCTCATCGCGGCATTCAAAGGTGAAAATCATGCGTTTTTTAGAGTGCACCGGAGCATCAAAGCCAGCTTCCATGCAAATCTGAGCACCACCTGACGCGCCTGCAGCATTCACCACAACACCAGCTTCCACCTGTTCTCCGTTGGAGAGCGTCAAAATCCAGCTGCCCCCCATGATCTTTTCAAGATGAACCACTTGATACGGCTCATAAGGCACGTTCAGGGAGCGCGCTTTGCGGCGGAAAGCCTGCATCAGGCCATATCCATCAAACCAGCCTTCGCCAGAAAGACCGTGACAGCCAGCAGAAAGATCAGAGACGTTGAGCCACGGAAATTTGGCTTTCAGCGCATCAGTATCCAAAAACCCAATGTCCGCACCCATCTTCTGTTGAAGTGCGTGGTTCTCTTCCAAAATGCTGCGCTTGTCTGGTGTTGCGAGAAAAAGATAACCGCCCTCAACCAGATCAATGCGTGGCTGTTCGCCATCAACTTCCAGAAGACTGCCAATATTGCGCAGGAAATCGATGCCATAGAGCGAAATGTCGATGTTCACGGCAGAGGAGAACTGTTGGCGAATAGAAGCGGCAGAAAGCGCCGAAGCGCAGTGTTGGTAAGACGGGTCTTTCTCAAAGACCGCAATGCTACCCTTGAAGTCGTCGCGTTGTGCAAGATGGTACGCCACCGATGACCCGATGACAGCCCCCCCAATAATAGCAACATCCACTGAAGCTATCGCCATAGTCACACCTGAATACTGAGAAATGGAAAAGAGTAAGAACCGACGCCCGAAACAATTAGGCGGGTATTTGCGAGCGCCGGTCTAAAAGGGAGGCGAAACGCCTCCCAAGAGCATCAAGCGTAATCTCAAAAAAGGCCTCCCAGCACTTTCATGAGACTACGATGCTGATCAGGGCTTAAAAGAAAGCCTGAAGGCCAGTCTGCGCACGACCCAGAATAAGGGCGTGAACGTCATGTGTACCTTCATAAGTGTTGACGGTCTCAAGGTTCTGAGCATGGCGCATCACCATGAATTCCTCAGAGATGCCGTTACCGCCGTGCATGTCACGTGCCTGACGCGCAATATCCAGCGCCTTGCCGCAGTTGTTGCGCTTCACGATGGAAATCATCTCAGGAGCAACGCGGCCTTCGTCAAACAGACGACCAACACGCAGGGAAGCCTGAAGGCCGAGAGTAATCTCGGTCTGCATGTCTGCCAGCTTCTTCTGGAACAGCTGTGTCTGTGCCAGAGGACGGTTGAACTGCTTGCGGTCCATGCCGTACTGGCGAGCACGCATCCAGCAATCTTCCGCAGCGCCCAGCGCACCCCAGGAGATGCCGTAGCGAGCGCGGTTCAGACAGCCGAACGGACCTTTCAGGCCAGAAACGTTAGGCAGCAGCGCGTCTTCACCCACTTCAACGTTGTCCATCACAATTTCACCGGTGATGGAAGCACGCAGAGACAGCTTGCCTTCGATCTTAGGGGCGGAAAGACCTTCCATACCCTTTTCAAGAACGAAACCACGGATCTGGTTGTCATGCGCTTCAGACTTCGCCCAAACCACAAACACGTCTGCGATTGGAGAGTTGGAAATCCACATCTTGGAACCTGTGATGCGGTACCCGCTCTCGGTCTTCACAGCGCGGGTGCGCATGCCAGCTGGGTCAGACCCTGCATCCGGCTCGGTCAGACCAAAACAGCCAACGTATTCGCCAGAAGCAAGCTTCGGCAGATACTTCATGCGCTGCTCTTCAGAGCCGTAGGCGTAGATTGGGTACATCACCAAAGAGGACTGCACACTCATCATGGAGCGGTAGCCACTGTCCACACGCTCAACCTCGCGGGCAACAAGGCCGTAAGCCACATAAGACGCACCTGAACCACCGTATTGCTCTGGAAGTGTCACACCAAGCAGGCCCTGCTCGCCCATCTCGTTAAAGATGGAGCGATCAGTCTTCTCTTCGCGGTAGGCTTCCATCACACGTGGCAGAAGCTTTTCTTGAGCGTAGGCACGCGCGCTTTCCATGATGAGGACTTCGTCTTCATTCAACTGGTCGCGCATGAGGAACGGGTCTTCCCAATTGAAGACGCCTCCGCCGGTTGGATCACTACTCATGCTCAAAATTCCTTATTCAACGTCAAACTTCACACCCTGCGCCAATGGAAGAGCGCCAGAGTAGTTGATGGTATTGGTCGCGCGGCGCATGTATGCCTTCCAGGCATCAGAGCCAGCTTCACGGCCACCACCAGTTTCTTTTTCACCACCAAATGCGCCGCCAATTTCAGCACCGGATGGGCCAATATTGACGTTTGCAATGCCGCAATCAGAGCCGACAACAGAAACGAAGGTTTCAGCTTCACCCATGTCTTTGGTGAAGACGGAAGAAGACAGACCAGCGCCAACACCGTTCTGAATTTCAATCGCTTCATCAAAGTCGCTGTAGCGAACGACGTAGAGGATCGGAGCAAAAGTCTCTTCCAGTACAGGACCAACCTGACCTGGCATTTCAACAACAGCAGGCTGAACGTAATAGGCATCCGGATACTCATCCGCCATCACGCGCTGGCCACCATGCACGGTGCCGCCGGCAGCTTTCGCAGCTTCCAGAGACTTCTGCATGTTGTCATAAGCGTCTTTGTCGATAAGCGGACCGATCAGCGTGCCTTCTTCGGTCGGAATGCCGATCTTCACAGAGGCATACGCCTTGATCAGACGTGGGATCAGCGCATCATAAACGCTGTCATGCGTGATCAGGCGGCGCAGAGTAGTACAACGCTGGCCACAAGTACCCATTGCAGAGAAGGCCACGCCGCGCAGGGTCAGGTCCAGATCAGCAGATGGAGTCACGATCGCTGCGTTGTTGCCACCCAGCTCAAGGATAGACTTGCCGAAGCGCTGTGCAACACGTGGACCAACCTGACGACCCATGCGAGTAGAACCGGTTGCGGAGATAACAGGCACGCGCTTGTCATCGACCAGCGTCTCACCGATTTCACGGCCACCCACGATGACTTCCAGCAAGCCCTTCGGCGCATCATCACCAAACTTGGCAACCGCACGCTCAAACAGCGCAGCACATGCCATTGCTGTCAGTGGTGACTTCTCAGATGGCTTCCAAACAACGGAGTCACCACAAACAAAGGCGAGTGCTGCGTTCCAGGACCAGACCGCGACTGGGAAGTTGAACGCGGAGATCACACCAATAACACCGGATGAGTGCCAGGTTTCCATCATACGGTGACCCGGACGCTCGGTCGCGATGGTCAGGCCGTACAGCTGACGGGAAAGCCCAACTGCAAAATCACAGATGTCGATCATTTCCTGAACTTCACCCAGACCTTCAGAGGTGATCTTGCCTGCTTCAAGGCTCACCAGTTTGCCGAGATCATCTTTATAAGTGCGAAGCTCTTCACCCAGCAGGCGAACCAGTTCGCCACGACGAGGGGCTGGCAGCTTGCGCCACTCTTTGAAAGCATCGTGAGCACGACCAATCGCAGCGGAGGTTTCCGCGGCGCTGTCTTCTTTGATCATCGCCAGCGTTTCACCGGAGTTTGGAGAAGTTGCAGCAAGTGTGCCACCTTCCAAAGCAGCGCGGGCAACACCCATACGCTCCATGAGTTCAATTGTTTCTTTTGCGAATTGCGCGGTATCCAGACCTACGGTCATTGAAGCCCCCAAAGAGTGAGAAACAGTCAGTTCGAAATTTGAGCAGAGTTTCTCTTGTCCTGTTCACTGGTAAAAGCTACGTCTTTTCCATTATTCATTCGCATATGGAATGACTGATAATTTCGCTTGGATCTTGCACTAGTGAGAAAACTGCTTAAAATCAGTAGGATAATAATGGGTATCGGCCTATTTGAGATTCTGTTTTAAGAAGGAGATGATGCCAGATAGAACGAAATTTAATCGTGTTGGGTGTGCCTAACCTCGCGATTTCAGGAGTTTCGAGCTGTTCACGGCATCATGAGAGGTCAGGATGAAGCGTGGTTTTATCCCCCCGATAGACTGTTTGATCGCATTCGAAAGCGCAGCGCGGCACGGCAGTTTCACGCGTGCAGCTGAAGAATTGTTCCTGACGCAAGGCGCAGTCAGCAAACAGGTGCGCCTTTTGGAAGGCCGCTTGGGTGTTGAGCTGTTCAAACGGATTCGCCAGCGCATTGTTCTGACGGATGCCGGGCGTATCTACCTGCATGACATCCGCGGCACGCTGGAAAAGATGACCAGCGCCACCCGTCAGGTGATGTCCTTTGCCGGCAGTGAGGATGTGCTCAACGTCGCCGTGCTCCCAACCTTCGGCACCCGTTGGCTCGCCCGCCGCCTCCCCCGTTTCCACGAGCGCTACCCGGAAGCCAGCTTCAACCTCTCCGTCCGTCTGCGCCCCTTCGATTTCTCGGTAGAACCGTTTGATGGAGCGATCCACTACGGAGAACCTGTCTGGGCAGGAGCCATCGCAGAGCCACTGTTTCAGGAAGAAGTCATTCCAGTCGCCTCCAGAGCATTCCGCGACAGACACAGCCTGCGCACACCGGAAGACCTGATTGACGTTATGCGCCTGCACCAGTCAACACGGCCAGATGCATGGCAAAAATGGTTCTCTCTGGCGGGTGTAGAAACAGATGGCGCCTTTCAGGGCCCGCGTTTCGATCAGTTCACCATGATCTCACAAGCCGCCGCCTCCGGTTTGGGTGTGGCTCTGGTACCAAAGTTCTTTATTGAGGAAGAGCTCGCCGCAGGCACACTGGTCCGCCTGTTTGACATCAGCCTGAAACTCTCCTCCGCCTACCACTTCGTCTACCCCGAAAACCGCACCCTGCGCCCAGTCGTAAAATCCTTCAAAGCATGGCTCCAGGAAGAAGCCCACGAACAGCAGTTGGACCGGGAGACATTGTTGCCGGGGTAAGGGTGAGTGGTTCAAATACTAGTAAAAGGGAAGCTTCTCTCCCTGCGCTATAGTTAGGCGACAAAGTGTGATTTTAAGAAGGTCCATCGCGTAAATAAGCAGGAGCCCCATATGCTTTAAAGATTGAAGCGCTATATTTGAACTCTCCTGATCGTTGAGCGAAAATTACAACATCAATTGCCCTGTCGTACATTTTTATATGACCGAACTGCTCATCTAGCAGGCAGACTGCAACTCCCCACAACGCTGCTGCTGGTATTTGGGTGAAGAACTTATTCAGGTAAAATCGTTCACCTTCTTCGCGTGTTTCGAAACCCAAAGCGCAAAAATCAGTATCGAGTAGAAATTCTAGAACAAAGCCAAAGTGCCATGCATAATTTGAAAAACTGTTTTTATGGTCTGTATAAAAGTGTACCCAACTACGCAGATTATTAGTTGAGTTCACCGTTTCTAAATATTGCCGCAAGGCCGAGTCAAAAGCGTTGTGGCCGTGAATAGTGCGAATGCCGCTACCTTGCAGTGTGCATTGATCCAAAATGTCAGCATTGTTTTTTTGGAGTTCAAAGAGATTATTCTCAAAAGCCATCTTTCGATTTGCTTTGTTCTGCTCGTTTAGTGCTTTTCTTTGCTCCTCAAGCATGTGCTTTGTGCCCTGCGCTTCTTGAAGAGCAGTCCGCAGTTCTATGCGTGCAATTCTCAAGGCTTCCTGCTGCTGCAAAATACCGAAAACTAGCCCTGCCAATGCGAACCCAGAAAAAAGTGCGTTTATCGCACCAAACTGGTCTCCAAATGTGCCTCGTTGTTCGAGAGGCAGATATGATCCAAGAGCAACTGTAAAAAACCAGAAAAAGATAACGCCAATAATTGCAAACTTCAGCCATTGCTTATGCGTTAGCCTTGCTACCTTTGGCTCACTCTCAAAATCCATTGATAAAATCCTTTTGCATTGTGCATGCTTGATATGGTCATTCCTTATCTGATTAGGATCAATGTGGGTAGCTGCTCAGAGGCTATCTTCAATCAAAAATAGTAGGATGATCGGGGTCCATAGCAAGTGAGTAAATGCGGTGGATTTGCTCTTTCGTGACGCGATGCGTGGAAAGTGGAGGGAGTTCCGTCATTGGAATAAATTGGACTGCGCTGGTTTCAGTGGTGCTTTGTTCCAGTGAACCACCAACAACCTCACAGAGAAAAAAGCACTTATATGAATGCGGTACCTGAGGCGGATGATCATGCTTGTGCTTATCAAAAAAGGCAAGTAACCGGGTGGCTTGCACCTTTAGCCCTGTCTCCTCAAATACCTCTTTCTCTATAGCTTCCTTGGGTGATTCATTGACTTCACACCACCCTCCGGGAAGTGTCCACCGCGCATCGCATCGCTCCTTCACGAGCAGTATTTCGCCCTCTTGTATAACGAGACCGCGAACGTCCATCTTGGGTGTTGCATAGTGGGTATCAACAGCGAGCCACTCTGCTATCTCATCGCTTGGTAGGCCAGAGGTAAGGCTCATCATCTCACCGGAGATACTTTTAAGCCGCTCGTAGCGTTCAATATCAAACGTGTCTTTTGAAAAGAGGAGCCCATTGTTGGCAATGGCGCCAACTTCTTCTGCATATCGAAGCAACTGGGAGATATTGTCTGATTGCTCTTTGGAAGCTGCCACGGGGTAATCCTTTTAAAAACTGGAAAGTGAAAAAGGGAGAACTAAAAGTGGCATTATGCCTTCAAACGAGTGGCTAGGGCTACCCCAGCTCATAGCTTGCAAAGCTGTAGATCTTGTCGAGGGGGAGGTTGGGGTCTTGGCCCTTATACATTCTGGCGGTAGCGAACACGGGTGATAGGTCGTAGCGCTCTGCCAGTTCCACGGCTTGTTCATTAGGCAAAGGCAGATCAATGTTGACCATCTGCCCTTTGGCGCTGCCAGCAAGGGCGCGGAACAGCAGATCAGCCCCTTCAGGAGTTTCAGCGGCCATTGGGCCAATACGATACCCATCACGAGCCGCACGGATAACGCCGTAACCGCGAACAATACCCTCTTCAACCAGATAGAGGCCCCGGCGCATAGGGTTCATTGGCTCCATCCAGCGTTCCAGAAAAGCGGAGCGTTCTGCGGGAAAGTAGTTGCGATCATATTCTATAATGCTCGGCAAAATGCCCTTGCCAATGATGGAAATACGCTGATCCATAGGCATAGTGACATCAGACAGACCGCTGTAACGCATATTCTGATGAACGAGCCTGAAGCCGGACTTCGCGTAATTGTCTTGCTCTTCCACTACGCCATCAAGGCCAATCGTCCGCCCTTCCAGCCGTTTCATGGCGGCATTCCATATAACGGCCCCGAGGCCTTGCCTGCGAAACTCCGGATGACAGATGTAAAAGCCGAGAAAGCCATAGGCCTCACCGTATTGAACGGCAGACACCATAGAAACCAGCTGATTGTTTAGATAGCAGCCAAGAAAACCGCCGGGATCCGCCGCATAATAGGATTGTGCATCATCTTCACCCGGATTCCAGCCCTCTTGGGCGGCCCAATCCAGCATGGTCAAAATGCCATCTTCATCCATAACGCGAATTTCAGTGTCCAGCGGAGCCATCGGAAGCCTCTTTCATCAACCCGGCAAAGTTATGTGTAAACTGACGTAAGAGAGTCAGCGTAGCGCAGTATGGTTAAAGAGGAGATGAAAGGCTTTCATCTAATTGGACCATGCAGAAACTGCGGACTGCAGAACTTTATGAGGAAAAGAAACCGGACGCGATAAAATGCAGATGGAGCCACGGAAAAATCCGATAATCTGACGCACAAACCGCATACATGGGTAGGAGACGTCGCGATGAAGGTTCATGGTAAAGCATACCGTTCCATTTGGCCGCTGGAAGCTGGAAAATCTGTCGGGATCATCGACCAGACCTGCCTCCCTCATCGTTTTGTCGAGGTTGAACTGCGTAATCTGGAAGATGCAGCGGTTTCCATCAAGGACATGTGGGTTCGAGGCGCCCCACTGATTGGCGCAACAGCTGCCTTTGGTGTTGCACTGGAAATGGCGCGGGACCCAAGCGATGCAGCACTAAGCAATGCGTGGCAGGTGCTCCATGCAACCCGCCCCACCGCAATCAACCTGCGTTGGGCGTTGAATGACATGCAAAGCCTGCTCTCAGAGCTGCCATTGGAGCAAAGAGCGGCAGCTGCGTGGAAGCGGGCCGTCGAGATTTCTGATGAAGACGTGGCCTGCAACGAATCCATCGGCAAGCACGGCCTTAAGCTGATTGAAGAGATCGCCGCGCAAAAGAGTCCGGGCGAGACCATCAACATCCTGACTCACTGCAATGCGGGCTGGCTGGCGACCGTGGACTGGGGGACAGCCACCTCTCCGATCTATCAGGCCCACAACAAAGGCATCAAGGTCCATGTCTGGGTTGATGAAACCCGTCCGCGCAATCAGGGCGCTGGCCTGACTGTATGGGAGCTGGGAGAGCACGGCGTGCCTCATACGTTGCTTGTCGACAATGCAGGTGGCCACCTCATGCAACATGGCATGGTGGATCTTTGCATCGTGGGAACAGACAGAACAACTGCACACGGCGATGTCTGCAACAAAATCGGCACCTACCTCAAAGCGCTGGCAGCCCATGACAATGGCGTCCCATTCTACGTGGCTCTGCCTTCCTCAACCATCGACTGGACCGTTGCTGATGGCCTGAAGGAAATTCCGATTGAAGAGCGCGGCGGCGAAGAGGTCGCGTGGATCTCGGGTGAAAACGCGGAGGGCAAGGTTGAGAAGGTGCGCATTTGCCCGCCAGAGACCCCTTTGTCCAACTTCGCGTTTGATGTGACGCCATCAAAGTACGTTACCGCCCTGATCACCGAGCGCGGTGCCTGTGCAGCTAGCAAAGAAGGGCTCGCAGCGCTGTTTCCAGAGCGGGCAAACACAGACGCCTGATAGAACTAAGACAAACGGATACCTTGCCGCTAAGCCATCACTCTTCAATGTTAGGGCAGAAATCCAAGTTGATTTTATTGGGAGGGACATATGTCCTACGAGAATATTCTGGTTGAGACACGCGGCAAGATTGGCCTGATTACGCTAAATCGCCCGAAAGTATTGAATGCATTGAACAGCGACCTGATCGCTGAGCTTGATGAAGCGCTGAACGTATTTGATCGTGACCCTGAAATTGGCGCGACAGTCATCACCGGCTCCGAGAAAGCCTTCGCGGCGGGCGCTGACATTAAAGTGATGGCAGAATACGACTATCCGCAGACCTATCTGATGGACTTCATCACCAGCTGGGATCAGATCGCGCAAAAGCGTAAACCAATCATCGCAGCGGTCGCAGGCTTCGCGCTGGGCGGCGGATGTGAGCTTGCCATGATGTGTGATTTCATTCTGGCAGCAGAATCTGCGCAATTCGGTCAGCCAGAGATCAAACTTGGCGTTATGCCAGGTGCAGGTGGTACACAGAGATTAACAAGGCTTGTTGGCAAGTCAAAAGCAATGGAAATGTGCTTGACAGGCCGTATGATGGATGCATCAGAGGCTGAGCGCGCTGGCCTGGTTTCTCGTGTTATCGCAAATGAAGATTTGGTTGCTGAAGCAATCAAAGCTGCTGAAAAGATTGCAAGTTTCTCGACTCCAATTGTTATGATGACGAAGGAAAGTGTAAACCGTTCTTACGAAGTAACACTTGCTGAAGGCATTCGTTTTGAGCGTCGTTTGTTCCATTCTATGTTTGCAACCAGCGATCAAAAAGAAGGTATGAAGGCATTCATTGAAAAGAGAAAACCTGAATTCGAAGACGGATAAGCCGTTTTTAGGCAGGTCTACACCTTTTTTCGTTGACGAGGCTCAGACTCCCAACTATAAGCGCTCCACAACCAGAGGCGGATTTTGTTCGTCACTGAATTCGTTTGATCGGGGCGGCTTTGGGCGGTCTCGTTCGCGATTTGAAAACAGTTCTTACTGACAGATCAGGACAGAGCCCATGGCCAACACTCCTTCGGCCAAGAAGGCGGCACGTAAAATTGCTCGCCAGACGGCCACTAATAAGGCTCGCCGTAGCCGCGTACGTACATACGTTCGTAAAGTGGAAGAAGCAATTGTCGCGGGTGACCAGACAGCTGCTAACGAAGCATTCAAAGTTGCACAGCCTGAGATCATGCGTGCATCTACTAAAGGCGTTATGCATGCGAACACTGCGTCTCGCAAAGTATCCCGCATGAATGCCCGCATTAAGGCACTCGGCGCCTAATCCAATTTTTTTGGACTAAAAAAGCCCGGTCGTATGGCCGGGCTTTTTTGTTAGCTGGATAAGCTTACCCTAGGATAAAACTGGGGCATTTTCACGGCGGATAGCCTGTGGACTAGTCTCGGAGCCTGTCAAGGAAAATCCTTAAAAAACAATGGATTGGCTCTAGGTTAAAATTGTCACAGTTGAAATAAGCAGATTCTTGGTGAGTCAAGAGATGGCCGGATAAATTTTTTTTATTCGCTTCCCGGGCCCACCATTAACCAAGCGCATATCGAGAAAGTTGTTGAGTTCACTGCTTTTTGCCGAACTTAGCCGTTGACGACATATGAGCTTGACCTTGCGTCACAGAAAGGGCATTTGCGTTTTGTAAACTTTCCGCTATTGCGGGACCAAAATCGGCTGTGTATGGTCAAGAAGAAGTCGGGTTGCTACCCGATCCCAGCATACAAGTTAGAAGAATCGAACCAGGGTCGGGCAAAGCTGGTCAGATGGCGTAAAGTCTAGGCGTTGCATTTTATAGTAATTGCAATTTAGACTACTAGAGTTATTGCGTCATTTTGCTGCTATTGTTGCTTTTCCTTCTGATTTTTCTTGAATTTCGATTTTGAGTCTTTTTATAGTGGCTTACTCATTTGGGTGAGCAAACGTAATGCGTCTAGGTTAGTAAATGGAAGTATCTATGCATGAGTCCTATGCAGGTGATCGAAGCGTAACGGAAGTTTTCGAGAGCCTTAAAGCTGATGGTTCTGCAATTCTTGTAGATGTAAGAACCAACGCTGAATGGACCTTCGTAGGCATTCCGGATCTTTCCAAATTGGAGAAGGAAGTCATCCTTGCTGAATGGCAGGGTTTCCCATCCAATGGCCCTCATGAGGGCTTTGCGAGTCAACTTTCTGACGCATTGACGCAAAAAGGACTTGACCAAAACGCTGCAATCTTCTTTTTGTGCCGCTCTGGAGTTCGGAGTAAGGCAGCAGCGATCGCGATGACAGCCCTTGGCTATAAAAACTGCTACAACGTGGCAGACGGCTTTGAAGGCGGTCATGATGCTGAAGGTCATCGAGGCTCGGTTTCTGGGTGGAAGGCTCAAGGTCTTCCGTGGAGCCAAGGATAGCTCCCAAGAAATATTAGAATTTAGCAACGGTGTGTGGGCGCCACACCGATGTGATGTTTTTGTCTAATGGCAACGAAATAAAAAAGCGTCTGGTTCAACAAAGCTCGAAATGAGCGCAATAGATTTGATGGTTGAGTATCTGTGGCGGAATACTCAACGGCTGCAAGGAGGCGAGCATGCACGTTCAGGAAGCTCCAGGGCCGGAGCAATGGGATCGCGTTAAGAAACGTCTACGTGTTGAGTTGGGTGAAGATGTATTCTCCAGCTGGTTTGCACGTGTAGACATGGAAGGGCACACCAACGGCACCGTTCGTTTGTCTGTTCCTACGCGGTTTTTGAAGCAATGGATTCAGTCTCATTATTCAGAGCGTCTGATGGGACTTTGGAAAAATGAATGTGATGACATTCATAAGATCGAGCTCACCGTTCGCGGTGCCGTTCGTCCCCGTCCTGCAGCGGCTAAGCCAGCTGCACGCCCAGCACTGGGTGGCAAGACTGATATGCGCCCAATTCAGGTAAATGATCCTGTTGGTCTGCGCGCAACGTCCCCAATGCCATCCATGATGGGCGGTCGAGGTGGTCGTTCCGACCTTTCCTCTAAAGACGTACTCGAGGGGGCATCCCTCGATCCGAAATACGTCTTCGAAAGTTTTGTTGAAGGTGAATCCAACGTTCTGGCTCTTGCAGCAGCAAAGCAAGTTGCAGGCGGCGGTGTCGTAACCTTTAACCCGCTTTACCTCCATGCTTCTGTAGGTCTTGGTAAGACCCACTTGATGCAGGCGATTGCAAATCAGGCCCGTATGGCTGGTCGCCGTGTTCTGTACCTCACCGCAGAGCATTTCATGTACCGCTTCGTTGCCGCGCTTCAGGCGCAGTCTGCAATGTCCTTCAAGGAAACTCTACGTTCTATCGATCTTCTTTTGATCGATGACATGCAGTTCCTTCACGGCAAGCAGGTGCAGCAGGAGTTCTGCCACACTCTTAATGCATTGATTGATGGTGCTCGTCAGGTTGTTGTTGCAGCTGACCGCGCTCCGGCTGAATTGGAAAGCCTGGATGATCGCGTTCGCTCCCGCCTGGCAGGTGGTTTGGTCGTAAATATCTCCGAACCAGATTTTCAGCTTCGTCGCGCTATCATTGAAGATCGTATGCGTGCTCAGCAGCGCTCATACCCGAACTTCACTGTGCCGGAGGCCGTTCTGGACTACGTTGCACGCAATGTAACCTCTTCAGGTCGTGATCTGGAAGGTGCTCTGAACCGTCTCGTTGCACATAACCAGCTGACAAACTCTCCGGTAACTCTGGAAATGGCTGAAATCACTCTGCGTGATCTCATCCGTGCAGCTGAACCACGCCGCGTTAAAATCGAAGACATTCAGCGCGTTGTGTCAAAACATTATAACGTCACAAAAGCAGATCTGCTTTCTGCACGCCGGACACGCACCATCGTGCGTCCTCGTCAAATCGCTATGTATCTCGCTAAGATGATGACCCCACGTTCTCTGCCAGAGATCGGTCGTCGCTTCGGCAATCGTGACCACACAACAGTACTCCATGCAGTTCGTAAAATCGAAGAGCTCTCCAAGGCAGATAACGGTCTTGCGCAGGAGCTGGAGCTGCTGAAGCGTATGCTGGACGCCTAGAGCGCATTCCATTTGATTGGCTTCAATCAAATGATCTGAATGAGCTCAAGGAAAGAACTTAGAGCACGATGCGTGAATGCAGCGTGCTCTGATAAGCGTCCTCTACACGGAGCCATCTGGACTCCATGCAGGAATTTGGTGATTATTGGGGCGCTGCTTGCAGCGCCCCTCTTGCATTTTGCGAGCTAAACGTGCAGTTTGAACGACCCTGCACGAGGTTAAACTCGGCATAGTGGGCAAGTGCAGACCAAGTGGGCCTCTGCACTGAAACTGGGCAATTTGTATTAGTAATTCGCGGAGTTCGCTGCACCGGCGCGATGCTCCGCCCAGAAGAATGGACGTTTCGCATGAAAGTGACACTTGAGCGGACCGAGCTTTTGAAGTCTCTGACCCACGTACACCGTGTGGTGGAACGGCGGAACACCATTCCGATCCTCTCCAACGTGATGCTGCAGGCTGAAGGTGGCAACCTCAAGCTTAAGGCAACCGATTTGGATCTTGAGGTCGTGGAAAGCATCGCGGCAATGGTCGAAACGCCAGGTGGAACCACAGTGCCAGCTCACATGATCTACGAGATCGTGCGCAAGTTGCCAGATGGTTCTCAGGTTGTTTTGGAAACGTCTGGTGATGACAGCACTATGGAAATTCGCGCCGGGCGCTCCCGCTTCGCGCTGCAGATCCTGCCAGTCACTGACTTCCCTGACCTGACTGCTGGTGAGTTCACTCACAGCTTCACCATGACCGCCGGCGGCATCCGCAAGTTGATCAACAGCACTCAGTTTGCGATCTCTACGGAAGAAACCCGCTACTACCTCAATGGTATCTACATGCACTCTCTGGATATCGGAGAAGGCCTGCGTTTCCGCGCTGTCGCAACTGACGGACACCGCCTCGCTCAGGCTGAGCTTGAGGCGCCGGAAGGCTCCGAGGGTATGCCTGGTATCATTGTACCGCGTAAAACCGTTGGCGAAATTCAGAAGCTGCTGGATGATCCGGAAGTTGAGATCAAAGTTGAGATCTCTGAAACCAAAATCCGTTTCACCATTGGTGATATCATCCTGACCTCAAAACTCATCGACGGAACCTTCCCGGATTATGAGCGCGTCATTCCAAAAGGAAACGACAAGGAACTGCGCGTTGATCGTGATGCCTTCAAGGAAGCAGTTGATCGCGTGTCCACCATCGCATCTGATCGTGGCCGTGCAGTCAAAATGTCCCTGAGCGAAGGCAAGATCGTTCTGACGGTCACCAACCCGGACTCTGGTTCTGCGACTGAAGAAGTTGCAGTTGAGTACGACAACGAAGAATTCGAGATCGGCTTCAACTCCAAGTACCTGTTGGATATAGCAGCTCAGTTGGAAGCAGATTCCGCTCTCTTTACGCTTGCAGATTCTGGTTCTCCGACCCTCGTTCGCGATGAAGGCAGTGATGAAGCGCTTTATGTGCTGATGCCAATGCGCGTATAAATGTTTTGCCCTCGGTCCTAAGCCGGGGGCATTTTTTCTTCTGCTACATATTCCCGAAAAATGGCGGCCAATTTTCGGATGAGAATATGCTCAAAATTCATGTAACCAAAGAGAGCCTGAATGTCGGATCCAGTGCCTGTGGCGCTTACTCGCCTCGCGCTAACGGATTTTCGAAACTACAACGCAACAAGCGTTGAGTTGAACAGCCGAATGGTCGCTTTTGTTGGCGATAACGGCGCAGGCAAAACCAATATTCTCGAAGCAATCTCCTTTCTCTCCGCTGGCCGTGGTCTCCGCCGCGCAACCCTTAGCGATATTGCCCGCGCCGATGGATCTGGCGGCTGGGCTGTCAGCGCGATCTTAGATGGAGAATTTGGTGAGACCCGCATCGGTACAGGTTTAACTGCCGGAGAACCGGGACGCCGCGTCCGCATTGACAGCGAAGAAGCTCGTTCTTCCGAAGCTCTCCTGGAATACCTTCGTGTGTTGTGGTTGGTCCCGTCCATGGATGGCCTGTTTACGGGCTCAGCCTCTGATCGACGCAAATTTCTCGATCGTCTGGTCCTCTCCCTCAATCCGTCTCATGGCAGAATGGTCGCAAGCTTTGAAAAAGCATTGCGCCAGCGAAACCGCCTGTTGTCTGAGGGCGGAACGCCCGAATATCTCGATGCCATCGAAGCGCAGGTTGCTGAACTGGGCACCGCTGTCGCTCTGGCGCGCAGTGAAACCGTGAGTTTGCTGGCCAAAACACTGGAAGCACAAAAGCAGCTTGGCCTCCCCTTCCCGTCCGCAGAAATCCACCTGCAAGGCGCGTTTGAAACCGCGACCATCGGCATGAGCGCATCAGATCGGGAAGATTGCTATCGGGATTTGCTGGTGGAAGGCCGCTTCCGCGACCGTGCCGCCGGACGTACTCTGGATGGTCCGCACCGCTCTGACCTTTACGTGGTTCATAGCGAAAAGCAAATGCCCGCCGCGCAAGCTTCAACTGGAGAGCAAAAAGCGCTTCTGATTGGCTTGGTTTTGGCACATGCAGACCTCACCTCATCGATCTCCGGCATGACCCCGATCCTGCTGCTGGATGAAGTTGCGGCCCATCTGGACCCCGGCCGCCGCGAAGCTCTCTTTACACGGCTGGAAGTTCTGGGTGGTCAGGTCTTCATGACTGGCACCG
The DNA here is from genome assembly GCF_001623085.1 of Pseudovibrio sp. W74. Taxonomy (NCBI): domain Bacteria; kingdom Pseudomonadati; phylum Pseudomonadota; class Alphaproteobacteria; order Hyphomicrobiales; family Stappiaceae; genus Pseudovibrio; species Pseudovibrio sp. W74. Next base: position 109,627 of record NZ_LMCJ01000004.1, on the reverse strand, counting down.
ACGAAAACCTCTTCAAAGATCTGCCAAGTGCGGCACAGATTTTCGAGGTTGCAAACGGTGGTATTGCGCTAAGCTAAAAGTGTCATCATTGAGCTGGCTTGAAGGCAAGCCGCTTTTATCTCGCTTGTCAGCGAAATATCCTTGTGATTAGTCTTGGGCGGTATTCTGGAAAAGCAGAGACAAGCTTTCCGATGAGAATACGCGAACTGCGTTAAGCGCCTTATCTCTGACCTAAGTGATCCCCATGGACTTGCAAATTCTCCTCGTATTTGGGGCAACTCTGTTTGTTGTTGCCATCACACCTGGCCCTGCGATTACGGCACTGGTTTCGCGTACACTCGGTTTTGGGTTGCAAGGCACTCTCACATTTGTCTCTGGCATGCTGATTGGCAGCATGTGTCTGTTTATTCTGGCAATCCTGGGCCTGGCAAAACTGGCGAGTACTTATGTACTGGCGTTCACCATCGTTAAATATGCAGGCGCTGCCTATTTGCTGTTTCTGGCTTGGAAGCTCTGGCGTGCCAGTGGTCTGCAGACAGCGCAGGCAACTGAAGGCACCGCCGCCATAACGCCAAACACCAAAAGCAATGCCAAAACACTTGTCTCCGGCATGCTGATCACGCTTTCCAACCCTAAAGGCTTGCTGTTCTATGCGGCTTTGATGCCAAGCGTGGTGCCTATGGAAACCATCACGACCATTGGCTTGGTTGAGTTGATGTTTGTTACGCTTGCCGTGTTGTCACTGGTCTTTGCAATCTATATTGGTGTGACCGTACGGGCACGAAGCCTCCTGACCTCAGAAAAAGCCGTGACACGATTGAATAAGAGCGCGAGTGTTGCAATGTTTGGCACCGCTGCCGCAATCGTGGCGCGATAAGAAGAGCAATAAAATGGAATTGGCAGTTCTTTTGTTTTTTGCAGGAACCTTGTTCGCTGCAGCCATCACACCGGGTCCCGGTATCGCCGCTTTGCTTGCCCGAATTTTCGGACAAGGCATGCGTGGCACACCTATGTTCGTTGTGGGTATGATCTGTGGTGATCTGTTTTGGTTTACGCTCGCAATCATGGGGCTGGCAGCCATCGCGACCAATTATGCGATCATTTTCATGGCGCTCAAATGGGTTGGAGCCGCCTATCTGCTATACGTCGCCTGGGGGATGTGGAACTCAAAAGGCGTATCCCCAACGCAAGATGGTGATGCAGCTGTAGAGGCGTCCTCACGTTTTACAGCCTTGCTTGCTGGTCTCTCAATGAACCTGTCCAACCCAAAGGTCGTGATCTTTTATATGGCGCTGATGCCGAACATCGTGCCCATGGATAAGATCAACCTGCTGGCTTATTGGGAACTGGCAGCAACCATGGCCAGTGTGTTGTTCATCGTCTTCGGCATCTATGCCTATTTGGCGGTCTCTGCAAAGAAGCTGATTTCGTCGCAAAAAGCATTCCAGCGGCTGAACCGAAGTTCCAGCGTGGTAATGGTCGGCGTGGCAGCAACCATGGTGACCCGCTGAGCAATCTGCTCTTTGAGACGGCGCTTGCGGAAGACTGCGGCGCCGTAAACTGAAGAAGTGCTCGTCACCACGAAAGAACTGCCGCAGTTTTATGGATGTAACCAGCCTTGCCCTGTTTGGTGGCACGCTTTTCACACTAGCGATCATTCCCGGCCCTGCCGTTTTTGCAATCATCGCCCGCGCTATGAGCTTTGGCAGCAGCGGTGCAGTGCTGTTCTGTTTGGGGCTGTTGAGTGGTGACCTGCTCTGGTTCTCCATGGCTGCACTGGGATTAGCAGCAATTGCCAGCAGTTTTTCAGGAGCCTTCGTGGCTTTGCAGTGGTTAGGTGCTGCGTATCTAACCTATTTAGCCTGGGGCATCTGGAAGAGCGCAAATGCAGCTCCTTCCGAGGATTACAGCAACTCAATCCCACCACAATCTTCTGCGAAGACATCCTTGTTTGCTGGGCTATTGTTCAACCTGTCAAACCCCAAGGCAATCATGTTCTACCTCGCGCTTATGCCCAATTTGGTCAGCGTTGAGGAAATGAGCCTGCTGGGCTTTGTTGAACTCGCCGCTGTGCTGTCAGCCACCTTACTGATCATCAACGGTGCCTATTCATTTCTGGCAGTCAAACTTTGCCAGTTCTTGTGGTCAGAAAAGACGATGTACTTGATTAATCGAATGGCTTCTCTGGGACTTCTCGGCATCGCAGTCCTGATGATTACACGGTAGCAATAGCACCGATAAGTCGTTTCAATTTTCAGAAAATGCCAGGCACAAAAATGAAAACTTGGGGTGCTAATCGTGCAAGCAAATCCATGGGATGCACGCTAAGGAAATTATCCCCCCTTAAAAATAGTGTTTATGCAATATTTCCCTTGGTTTACGAGCGCTTAAACTCCCAGATTGCTTGAACCATTTGCCCAACCAATTATAACATGAACCCTAATGAAAACCGTTGTGTGAAGTGATTCGAATGAGCGAAACGTCGACCCCTGAAAATGGCGGACCTGAGCAGGAAAATGGCGCAGGTGAATACGGTGCAGATTCCATCAAAGTGCTGAAAGGCCTGGATGCTGTACGTAAACGCCCCGGCATGTATATCGGTGATACCGATGACGGCTCGGGCCTGCACCATATGGTCTATGAGGTTGTCGACAACTCCATCGATGAAGCGCTGGCCGGTCATGCTGATTATGTGACCGTTACGTTGAACGCTGATGGTTCTGTCTCGGTAACCGATAACGGACGCGGTATTCCGGTAGACATTCACTCTGAAGAGGGAATTTCTGCGGCTGAAGTTATTATGACCCAGCTCCACGCTGGTGGTAAGTTTGACAGCAACTCCTACAAGGTATCCGGCGGTCTGCACGGTGTGGGTGTTTCTGTGGTGAACGCACTGTCCACCACATTGGAGCTGCGTGTATTCCGCAATGACAAAGAGCACTTCCTTCGCTTCCATCACGGTGAGGCTGAAGCTCCTTTGAAAGTTGTCGGCGACGCTCCGGGTAAATCCGGTACTGAGGTGACCTTCACTCCATCTCCTCAAACCTTCACTAAAATTGAGTTTGATTACGACACCCTTGAGCACCGCCTGCGCGAGCTGGCTTTCCTCAACTCCGGTGCCCGTATCATCCTGACAGATAATCGTGGTGTTGAGCCTCGCGTTGAAGAGCTCTACTACGAAGGTGGTCTGGAAGCTTTCGTTCGTTATCTGGATCGTGCCAAGCACCCACTCATCGAAGAGCCTGTTACAATGATTGCCGAAAAAGACGGCATCACTGTAGAAGTGGCGATGTGGTGGAATTCCAGTTATCACGAAAACGTTCTGTGCTTCACAAACAACATCCCACAGCGTGATGGTGGTACGCACCTTGCTGGTTTCCGCGCAGCTCTGACACGTCAGTTGACCGGCTACGCAGATTCATCAGGGATCCTGAAGCGTGAGAAAGTAAACCCAACTGGCGAAGATTGCCGCGAAGGCCTGTCCTGCGTGCTTTCTGTGAAAGTGCCGGACCCTAAGTTCTCCTCCCAGACAAAAGACAAGCTGGTTTCTTCAGAAGTCCGTCCGGTGGTTGAGAACCTCGTTGGTGAAGCGCTTTCTACATGGCTGGAAGAAAACCCGGCTCCGGCAAAGTCCATTGTTTCCAAAGTGGTGGAAGCTGCGAGCGCTCGCGAAGCTGCTCGTAAAGCTCGCGAGCTCACACGCCGCAAAGGCGCGCTGGATATCGCGTCCCTACCCGGTAAGCTGGCCGATTGTCAGGAGCGCGATGCTTCTAAAGCTGAACTCTTCATAGTGGAGGGTGATTCCGCGGGTGGCTCTGCCAAACAGGGCCGTGACAGATCAAATCAGGCTGTGCTGCCGCTGAAGGGTAAGATCCTGAACGTCGAACGCGCACGTTTTGATAAAATGATCTCCTCGCAGGAAATCGGCACACTGATCACTGCATTGGGAACCGGTATCGGCAACGAGGAATTCAACCTCGAAAAGCTCCGCTACCATAAGATCATCATCATGACCGATGCGGACGTCGACGGTGCGCACATTCGTACGCTTCTGTTGACCTTCCTCTTCCGTCAGATGCCTGATCTGATTGAGAACGGCTACGTCTATATCGCTCAGCCTCCGCTTTATAAGGTTACGCGCGGCAAGTCCGAGCAGTACCTGAAAGATGAAGCGGCCTTTGAAGAATACCTGATCGGCAGTGGTCTGGATGAGACGTCACTCAGCCTTGCAAGCGGCGAAGTGCGTATGGGCGAAGACCTTCGCAGCGTCGTGAACGAGGCGCGTGAAATCTCCGACGTTCTCAACGGCCTGCATTCCCGCTACAACAAAGCTGTTGTCGAGCAGGCTGCAATCGCCGGTGCGCTGAACTCCGACAACCTGCACAACCACGAAAAAGCGCAGGAAGCTGCAGCTTACATTGCGCGTCGCCTGGACATTCTGGCCGACGAGTTTGAGCGTGGTTGGGAAGGTGAAGCAACTGAAGAGGGTGATCTCATCTTCAGCCGTGTTGTTCGCGGCGTGAAAGAAGTCACCACGATTGATGCTGCCCTACTGGCTTCTGCAGATGCGCGTCGCCTCGACAGCTACTTCAAGCATCTGGATGAGGTCTATCACAAGGCCGCATCTTTGGTGCGTAAAGACAAGTCTGTCGAAATTCGCGGCCCACAAGCCCTTCTGGAGGCTGTTTACGCGCAAGGGCGTCGTGGCATCTCCATGCAGCGCTATAAGGGACTGGGTGAGATGAACCCAGAACAGCTTTGGGAAACCACGCTGGACCCGAATGTACGCTCTTTGCTGCAGGTGAAGATCAAGGAAGCGGATGCCGCGGATGACATCTTTACCAAGCTGATGGGCGATGAAGTTGAGCCGCGCCGCGACTTCATTCAAACCAACGCTCTATCTGTTGCGAACCTCGACGTTTAAGCAACGCACAAGCGTAAGAAACAACAAAAGCCGGATGCTTCTGCACTCCGGCTTTTTCATGCCTTGCTCCAGCCTAAGGCTGGCGACGGTCTAAATGGAAAGACTAAGGAAGGTGTGCTCTGACATCCAGCGGTCAAACAGGAAGCTCACATGCCCACGCGCAGCGTTTGCAGCTTCTTCAGGCGTGCCATTGCAATGCGTTTCGATGATCGCAATATGCTTTTCATGAATGTCAGCACCATTGAGTGGAATGTCTCGGTGAGACAGCGTCACACGATGCATATGGAGCGCACAACGTTCCAGAATTGGCTCTAGTCCGCGCAAGTTTGCCTGACGGAACAGGGTTGCATGGAAGAGGCGGTCATAAGCGCTGCAAAGAAACACCTCGTTGTCATCGGCTGCCTGGCACATAGCATCTAGAATTTCAAAGAGCCGATCGCGCGTCTCGCCTGAAATGTTAGAGGCAATCATTCGTCCGGCTTGCTCTTCCAGCTGCATGCGGATTTTGACAATCTCGACAGCTTCAGCGCGGCTGATACCCGCAACGCGAGTACCTTTGTAATCGTGCCGTACCACTAGGCCGGACTGCTGAAGTTTAAGCAAGGCCTCACGTACAGTTCCCTGCGCGCAATCACACGCATCAGCTACCGTCTGTTCGGCAATTGCTTCACCAGGCTTAAGAGCACCAACGATGATCTGTTCTTCCAGATAAAGATAGACAGCGTCACTTTTACGATTGCTGGTGGATGACCAGGGAGAAATTCCAAAGCGAGAAACGAGCGAGCGGTCCGAGATCGAGTGCAGCATGACAGAAAGCGCTTTTTTTTGGATAGAGACGAATCCGAGAGCACATTACACTAAATAGCTTCGGATTTCTCATCACAGGAACACCATAAGCACGTATAGCGTGTAAACTATGTTACGTGCAATTGTAAAATATAGTTCCTTAGGGGTAGGGCGTATTGTTGCGCCCTTCATTGTAACTATTATTTAATCGAATAAAAAGACACAATTTCAAAGCTATAAATTCTAATTAATTGGCAGTTTTGAAGAGTTTCAACCAACGGAACAGGAAATACAGCAGACAAAAATAAATTAATTTAGCCAGCTAATTTGTCCACAAAAGAAGGAGCACATAGAGGCGATTATGTGCTCCTATCCAAAACTATGCGATCAGGATTCTGGTTTGATCATCACAGTTCCAGAAGCGTAGGCGTAAATTTTGCCTTCTTCGTCGACGATTTCTCCGGCAGAGATCCCGGTCTGGCGCGTCATGCTGACCACGCGGCCTTCAGCGTAAAGAACCTGCCCTACCTTAATGGGACGTATGTACTTGACGTTGAGTTCTGAGGTGCCGCGGAAATTGAAGGCGTCTTTGAGCTTAGTCTGAACCGCAAGAGAAAGAACGGAATCCAGCGCTGTTGCAGCATAACCGCCATGCACTGTACCGCCCGGATTGAGATGATCATTCGTTGGCATGCATTTAAAACGAACCAGGCCATCCTCAATGCAATCAAGGTCTACATTCATGGTTTCCGCCATTGGCGGACGATTGCCCGCTTTCTGCATGGCTTTCAGGAACTCCAGTCCTGACATCACTTTTACATCCATCTTTTCAATCCGTCCTATTGAAAATCTTTGAGATAAAGGCGTAATCCTGCAAGTGATTGCTGGTGTTCAATCAGATTACGCAATGAAAACAATGCTCAAATGAACTTGAGCGCCCAGCTTAAAGCCGGGTGAGAAGCGCCTTGAGATCGTCCCTCTCACGATCACTCAGCTCCGCAAGAAATCTGGCGTTTGCGTCTTCGGTTAAACTGTCAAGAATTTCAGAAACTTCCTGACCTTGCTTGGTGAGGAAAATATGCTGGGTCCGTCGGTCTTCCGGGCTTGCTTTGCGCTCCAGATACCCGGCGGGGCAAAGCCGGTCCAGCACACCGGTAAGTGTTGCATTGTCCAGTTCGGCAGCCTTGCCCAGTTGAGACGTTGTGCATCCGTCCTGAACAGCAAGGGCTTGCAACACAATGGATTGGACCGGTGTGAGGCCCAGTTCTTCCAGTTGCTTCTTGTAGAACCGCGCACCACTTCTGGCGCTGCGGGAAAGCAGATAAAAAATGCAATTATCTAAGCGCATCACAGACACTCCATAAATTTTGCATACAAATAGTTTGCACACAAAATATAGCGGCGCAATTGATACTTTGGACGGGGAGAAAGGAAGCTACAGCAAGTTGCAGCTTCCAGTCAGGAAGGCTTTAAGCGACTTCGCGGGTCTCGGTCAGGATGACTTCAAAGCCTTCAAAGTGTGGGCCGCCCAGATAGAAGTTCATGCGGGTGCCAGCGCCTTTATGGGCAGACGCAAACGCTTCAGACTTCGTCCAGCCGACAAAATTCTCATAGGTATCCCAAGTGGTATGGGATGCATAAAGGGTATGGTCTTCAGCTGTCTCGCCTTTGAGCATACGAAATTCGATGTAGCCGGGAACGGAGCTCAGGTGACGCTCACGATTTTTCCAAACGGTTTCAAACTCTTCTTCTTTGCCCCGCACCACGCGGAAACGGTTCATTGCGATGTACACGCCGGAACTCCTTAGCCAATTAGTACATGAGCCTTTCCAGTCAAAAGCTCAGCAAAGTTTCAGGTCTTCAGAGCCACTCTCAAAACACATACCACAATAGGAATGGGAGGGGTATGCGGAGGCTGGCTAGCGATTTAAACCGCTTGGCTGGCAAAATGGTCTTAACGATGCGCCATTTAAAGGCTCTCGATCCGCGTATGTAGAAAAATATGAATTTAATAGTCAAGTATTATTTCTTATATTTGCCTGTCTTCCTTCCTAGCTCAATTTAGAGATTGACCCGATATATAAATATGAGTATTTCACTCATGTTATTTTGAAAGATAGCGTTTTACAAACTGGGCGAATTTGGGAAGCCAGAAGCCACTCATGCCCGAAGGAATGAAATACCTCCTCTCAAATGGGTGCTACCATGCGTGTTCTAACCAGAGCCCTCGATTCATTTTCTCTCATGCTTCCTTATGTGGCAGCAGCGCTCCTGAGCTTGTTCTTTGGAATGTTCATCGGTCAGGTCCAAGCTGAGGGCACACAAAATGATCAGCGCATTATCTCGATTGGCTCATCTCTGACAGAAATTGTCTACGCACTGGAAGCTCAGGATCGGTTGGCCGCTGTCGACACCACTAGTCTCTATCCCGAGGAAGCAACAAAGCTTCCCAATGTCGGCTACATGAGAGCTCTCAGTGCAGAAGGTGTGCTCGCAACCAATCCAGATCATATCCTCATGATGGAAGGTTCAGGCCCATCAACAGCGGTTGATGTCCTCAAAGCGGCCTCTATCAAGCTGACGGAAGTGAAAGAGGTTTATTCCCCGGAAGGCATTCTTGAGAAGATTGATGTGGTCGGAACCGCATTGCAGCTTCCAGAGGAAACAAAAGCGCTGAAAGCAAAGGTCAAAGCAGATCTTGATGAGGCAATAGCCTACGCACATCAGCAAGCAAAACCGCTCAAAGTTGTCTTTGTCATCTCTGAAGGGGGTGGAAAACCGCTGGTTGCAGGCCGCGAAACAGGGGCTCATGCCGTAATCGGACTGGCTGGTGCAACCAACGTGTTTGCAAACCTGCGCGGCTACAAACCGGTCTCTAAAGAAGCGCTGATTGCAGCGGCTCCTGATGTTGTGATGATGATGTCTCGTCCGGGCTCAAGCGACCAATCAAAAATTCTCAAAGAACCAGGTTTCAACCTCACCCCTGCAGGCCTAAACGGCAATCTCATCGTCATGGACGGCGTCTATCTCCTCGGCTTTGGCCCTCGCACAGCGCAAGCCCTTCGAGATCTGAGCGATCGCTTTGTGAAAATCGCAGCTAAATCTGACGTAAAATCGTGAGGTCAGGCGGCCATGAGTGAGATGACACTGTCTGAGGCGTTCAAGTCACCAGTAACCCATGCAAGAACAAGCAGAGAAATCTGCCAGCAGTACGCTGTTAAGGCACTAACCCTGTTGCTTTTGGTTGTCTGCTTCGTGTCGTTGGTCGTGGGGCCAACAGAGGTTTCCGTCTCACACATATTCGGTGCAATTAATTACTGGCTCTTCGGTGATGAAACCGCACTCACGCTCCGAGACAAAGTCGTTCTGATGGACATTCGTATGCCAAGAACGGTACTTGGATGTCTTGTCGGCGCCTCTCTTGCTGCTTCCGGTGCGATGATGCAAGGCTTGTTCCGAAACCCCCTTGCTGATCCGGGTTTGGTGGGGGTTTCATCAGGTGCAGCCCTCGCCGCAGTCTGTGTGATCACTCTGTCTTCCGGTCTGCCTGCATGGATTTTGGATGGCTACTCGGTCTACCTCCTTCCATGGGGGGCTTTTGTCGGCGGAGCTGCAACAACCGCCCTGCTCTACAAAGTCGCAACCCGGCGAGGTCAAACCTCCATCGCGACCATGCTGCTGGCAGGCATCGCGCTTGGCGCATTATCTGGTGCTGTCACAGGGTTTCTCGTTTTCGGTAGCACAGACGAAGAACTCAGAGACCTGACATTCTGGGGCATGGGCGGACTGGGAAGTTCCACATGGCCAAGAGTTTGGTCCACACTTCCGTTTGCTCTGGCTGTGCTCGTTTCTCTCCCATTCATCGCAAAAGGTTTGAATGCATTTCTGTTGGGTGAGGCTGAAGCCTTTCATCTGGGGTTCAACACACAGCACCTCAAACGTTTGATTATTATTCTGGTTGCGGGTGCAACCGGAGCCTCTGTTGCGGCGGCTGGTGCAATTGGCTTTGTTGGGATTGTTGTGCCCCACGTCTTGAGACTGCTCATTGGACCAGACCACCGCTTCCTCCTGCCATCTTGCGCGTTGCTCGGTGCATCCTTATTGGTTGCCGCTGATGTTGTTGCCAGAACGGTGGTCGCGCCTGCTGAACTGCCAATCGGCATCATCACAGCAATCATTGGCGCACCTGTGTTCCTTTCCATCCTGCTTGGCCGCAAAAACCAAGTCCAATTGTGAGGATTCCAGATGCTTGAGGCAATAAACATCACGGTAAGCGTTGGCACAAAAAAACTTCTCCGAGACGTCTATTTCCGCAGTTGTCCGGGAGAACTGACAGTAATCATCGGCCCCAATGGCGCCGGCAAGTCGACGCTTCTCAAATGCCTGACGGGTGATTTGTCGCCATCGGAAGGCGACGTAATGCTGGATGGAACGTCTATCTGGTCAGTCCCCGCAGTCGAGCTTGCAAGCCGCCGCGCGGTGTTGCCTCAAAGCTCGCAGCTGTCCTTTCCGTTCTCGGTTGAAGAGGTTGTTATGCTGGGTCTGGTCTCCGGCAGTCACGGCCTAAGCGCAAAGCAACTACGTCCACGTGTTCTGGAAGCTCTGGATCGTGTCGGCCTCACGTCCTACCTGAACAGGTACTATCAGGAACTGTCTGGCGGCGAAAAACAGCGTGTTCATTTGGCCCGTGTGCTTTGTCAGGTTTGGGAACCAAAACAAAATGGCTGTGCCAACTATCTGTTTCTGGATGAACCGACCGCGAGTTTGGATCTAAAGCACCAGATCGACGTACTGGAGACAGGTCGTAACTACGCGAATGAAGGCGGCGGTGTTATCGCAGTCCTTCATGATATCGATCTGGCCTGCGTCTATGCCGACAAGATCTTTGTGCTGAACCACGGCAAGCTGGTTGCGCACGGCACGCCGCAGGATGTTGTAACAACCGACCTGCTCCGCTCGGTCTACCACCTTGATGACCGAATGCTGGAAACCAAGTGGGGCCATCTGGCAAAAGGCCAGAACCTCGGCAAATCCTGGTCAGAGCTACGTCCGTCCTAAGTACAGCATAATCATGCTTTGCGGCCTGTGTTCCTGTATGGGCAACCCAGACCGTTTACTGTTCTGACTATACAAAAGCAGCGTAAGCGCCCTTAAAGATCGTCCCGCCGCTTAAGGCGCTCTTTCTCGATCTTCTCTTCTTCTTCACGAATGAGATTAAGCGGGTGGAGGGAAAACTCACCTTTGATCGGTGCTTTGCGTCTGAGAACCCTGGAGCGGGCAGACCACCTGTTTTTTACGGCAAGAAACAAAAGGGCAATGGACGTAAAGCACAGAGCCAAAGCCATGCTGATAGCGATCGTGGCCATAGCTTCCTCCCAGAATGAACTAGTCACCATTCTCATTTTGGGGGCAAATGCCGGTCACTAAAATCAGCAATGTATGCGGGTAGAATTTTAGGGATTGTTTAGGCACTTTGAGTCGGAAGCCTGATAGTGCGTTCAGCACCTGTGATATCCGCATAATTCACAAGAATGTGTAGGTACATATCCTAAAGTAATACAAGCCAAATAAGGCAAATAAGGCACCTTAAACGCCAATAAAATACCAAAGATCTTTCTAAATCAATAGAATCGTTAAGCCGCGGAAATACTGAGAGAAAACAGAATCGTCAGATTCTAAAAACGGTATTCTGTAATGTAAAACATTGAATCGCAGAGATTTTTTTAAATTCGTCTGTAATAAATACTCCATTTTTCTTTCGAAATTTGGCCCCAATTTCCAGAAAAATCAGCCTCGTCGAACGCGGAAGCGATCAGATGCACTGCAAACAATGCGCTGTTGGAAACGCAAAGATCAAAATTGCAGTCAGATCGCATCAGCGTTCGTTTTTAACGAGAGCGGCTCGGTGAGCCTTCCGGACCTTAGCAATTCGGCTTGCTCCTTTAATTTCGGAGTTGTCTGGGACCTCTCAATAAAAACTGAGGGAATACAATGGACTATCGTGGCACATATGACGAATTCCGTGACGCATTGCGGGCTTTCGAATCCGGTTGGGATCGCGAAAGATACAACGACGGCAGAATTCAGGATTGGCAGCTCACTGAATGGGCAGGCGGTCCGGTGCAAGACTTCTTTCCAGAGTATGACAGTTGGGGGGATCTGAACGACGACCAATGGAGTGCGATGTCTTATCGCTCCACCAACTCACTTGGGTTCGTCGGCTACCAGTTCGGTGAAGCTCTGCTTATCGATCTGGGCTACTATGATGATGATGTCTTTTACGGCAACGGCGCATCCACTAACACTTGGGATGGCACCTGGACCGGTAAAAACGGCGTCGACTCACTAGAAGAGTTTATGACTCCTGAAGCACAGGAAGTTGCCATTCAGGAAGCATTTGGCTTCAATCTCCAGATTATCGAAAATGGATTGTCCAACAGCGGCCAGTCACTGGACGACTTTATTGGACAGGATTTCACCTACGAGCAGAACGGTCAGGAAGTCAGCGTAACCCTCACACTGACGGGTATTTTGGCTGCTGCCCACTTGCGTGGTGCATACGGTACACTTGCTCTCCTGCAGGGCGGCAACGTTTCTCAGGATGAATACGGTACCTCAATTCTGCAGTATGTTGAGCAGTTTGGCGGCTTTGAAAGCCCAACTGTTGATGAAGCAATCGACTACTTCCAGGATCGCCTGACTGGCGAAGAAGGCCTGAACGGCACTCTGCCAGGCGTTGGTGTTCCAAAAGAAGATGCCGATGTGGTTGTCACATGGTCCTATGGTGAACAGGAAGTCGTCAACGACTTCGATACAGAAGATGGCGTGATCTTCGTTGACTGGATCAGTGCTGACCAGCTCGAAGTAACCGAGACACCAGACGGTGTGCTCTTCTCTATTCCGTCCAATGGCGGGCAGACGCTGCTCCTGGCCGGGGTTGCACTTGCTGACCTGACACTGGCAAACTTCTCCATTCAGGATGCATCAGCAGCTGAATTGATCAGAGACCTTGTTGGCGGAAACACTCAGCCTGAAGAACCAACCGATCCTGTTGATCCGGTAGACCCTGTGGATCCGGTTGATCCCGTTGACCCGGTAGACCCTGTCGACCCGGTTGATCCAGGTGATGGTGACGATGGTCATGGTCATCCAGGCGATGGCGATGATGGACATGGTGGCCATACTGGCGACATGTATATGCTCGGTCTGGACAGTGAGTCTCAGGTCATCGCAGACTTCGATCCATCCTCTGACATGATCCATATTCTGGAAGGTGTGACTGGCGAACAGTTTGAAATCTTCGAGGAAAGCGGCGACGCGCTCGGACAAACAGTCCGCATCGTGATCACTGATCAGTTCGGTAACATCATGTCCACCACCATCTTCCAGGGTGTGACACTCTCCGATCTGTCTTTGGCAAACTTCTCTGTCGCAGACCAGTCTGCGTTCAACGAAGTTGTCTCTGCCATTGGTGAGACCGTTGAAGTGCCAGACCCAAGTCAGGGCGGCGGATACGAGCTTGTTTACGACAACGACGGTTCAAACCCACCAACAGTCACCGGCACGACCGATGAAGGTGGTTCCAAGTTCCGCGCTGACGTAAACGCAGACGATATCGTTGGCTTTGACCCTGATAGGGACGAGCTGGACTTCGGCGGAACATCTGTTCACGGCCTCATCGTGACCAAGTCTCCTGCTGGTGAAATTGTTCTCGACAGCCCGTGGAGCTCTTCTGCACAAATCGTGCAGGGCGTCACCTTCCAGGATGTCGACATCTCAGACTTCGGAGTGGTCGGTAATGAACACCTCCGTCAAGATCTTGGTGGCGTGGTCTCTTGGGAACAAGGCGTGGGCCCTCGCGAAGACGACACAGTCTACATCCGGTCTCATGAGTACGGCGTACACGAAGTTATCTCTGACTTTGACCCATCATCCATGAAGATCAGCTTCCTGTACTACGGTACACGTGAGCGTCTGAGCGTTGAAGAAACCGACGACGGCCTGCTGATCTCTACTCTGCCAAGTGGTCAGAGCTTCCTGTTCGAAGGCATTTCTCTTGATGATCTGGTTCCAGGTCAGCTGGAATTCCACTTCGATCAGGTTATGGAAGATAACCTTGAAGTTCCATTCGGCTTTGATCAGGGTGATGTGACCCTCGTTAGCCGTGAAGGCCTGTTGACTCCGGAAGCGCCAGCTGGCGACACAACGGATGGCCACCAGACCAGACCGGGTGACTTCGGACCAACTGATCCGGTTGACCCAGTCGACCCAACTGATCCAGATCCGGACCCAGTTGACCCGGTTGATCCAGTCGATCCGGTTGACCCAGTTGATCCGGGTACAGGCACTCCAGGTCAGGTTCCTGGTGATGGTGTGGTCGTGTTCACATGGGCTTGGGGTGAAAACAGCGTTATCGCCGACTTCAACCCAGCGGAACATAAGATCAGTATTGGTTGGATCAGTGCAGACCAGATCAGCTTCACAGAATCTGAAGACGGTCTCGTGATCTCCCTGCCTTCAAATGGTGGACAAACCCTCCTGCTGGAAGGTGTGTTCCTTGAGGATCTGAATGCCGATAACTTCGACATCAAAGATCCATCTACATTGCAGGAAATCCTTGATCTGCTCAGCGGTGAAGGTTCACAGCCACCTGTCGACCCAACTCCGGATCCAGATCCAACTCCGGACCCAGACCCAACCCCAGATCCTGACCCGGTCGATCCTGTAGATCCAGTGGATCCGGTTGACCCAGTTGATCCGGGCGATGGTTCACCTCGTGAGTTCACACTGGATTGGCAGTGGGGCAAGCAGGAAGAAGTCGCAAACTTCAATCCGGAACAGGATACCGTGAACATCGGTTGGATTGGCGGCGGCCAGTTCGAAGTGGAGCAGACCGACAATGGTGTGTTGTTCACTCTGCCGGGTAACGGTGGTCGGTCACTTCTGCTGGTTGGCATTGTCGTAGCTGATCTGACAGCAAACAGCATCATCGCAAATGATGCAGCTGCTCAGGCTAAGATTGATGACTTCCTGTCAAATGCTGACAATCTGGCAGATGTGGGAACTCAGTCCGAAGCTGAAAGTGTAGACTCTACCTACATTCCAGAGGCTCCTGAAGCATCAACCACTGCACAGGAAGCAGCTGCTTCCAATGACAGAGATGATGATGCGGTTGCCGCTTCTGCTCAGGAAGCTGAACAGGAAACTGGACCTCGTGAAGCTCAGAATGCTCCTGAACCAGCTCTTGCAGCTGCGGCCAATGGCAATGGAGCAATCGGAGGCGATACCGTTCAGATCAATTGGGATTGGGCGTCAGAAGAAGTCATCACAAACTTCGACCCTGCTACCGACACCATTGATTTCGGTAATCTGAATGCATCACAGGTTCAGATCACGGAAGAGAACAACAGTGTTGTGATCGAGGTTCTGGATAACGGTGGTCACACCTACACCTTGAACGGCATCAGCGTAGAAGACCTCTCTGCGGAGAACTTCGAAGCTGACGACTTCAACACCATCGTAACTGAAGAAGGCGGTGTTGTAGATCAGATGCATTCGGTCAATCAGGACGATAACTTGATCTGATCGATGAGCTAACGAAAAGAACTGCTCCCTCCCGGTCAATACCGGGAGGGGGTTTCTTGCTTTAATTCCCGAAGCAATTGAGAGAAAAGCTTATGCCCGGCAGCCAACGACAGAAAGAATCTGTAATCACCAGTGCATTTAGATCTCTAAGGTCCGCACTGGTTGGAATTGGTGGCGTCAGCATGCTGTTGAATATTTTGATGCTGACAGGACCACTCTTTATGCTGCAGGTCTATGACCGCGTGCTGGCGAGTGGGTCGGTCCCAACGCTTGTTGTTTTGGCAACCCTTGTTGGCGTCCTTTTCCTTTTCTATGGAATTCTGGAAACACTTCGCAGTCGTGTTTTGTCCCGTCTTGGGCAACGTGTAGATGCCCAGCTCTCTGGTGTTTCCTACGAAATCTCAACGAGTCTACCGCTTATTCTCGGCCCCAAAGGTGCAAAGATGCGACCGGTTCAGGATCTGGATCAGGTGCGCAGTTTCCTTTCAGGCCCAGGCCCTGCTGCCATCTTCGACTTGCCGTGGATGCCACTCTATTTCGGTATCGTGTACCTCTTCCATCCCTATCTTGGCATGATGGCAATCGGTGGCGCTTTGATCATCTGTGCGCTCGTTGGAGTGAATGAACTAACCTCCCGCAGACCTTCAAGTGAGGCTGCCGCCGAAACAAACCGCCGCTCTGCCATCGTTGAAGCCAGTCGTTCCAATGCTGAAGTCATTCAGGCTATGGGCATGATGGAGACGATGAAGAACAGATGGCACAAGGGCAATGATGCCTACCTGGTCAAGCAGCGAAAAGCGGGTGACCGAGCAGCCTTTTTCTCAACAGCTGTCAAAACCTTCCGCTTCATCTTGCAGTCCGCCATGCTTGGCATGGGCGCATGGCTGGTTATCCAGCAGGAGGTCACCTCTGGTGTCATGATCGCCTCTTCAATCATGTCTTCCCGTGCCTTGGCCCCTGTTGAGCAAGCAGTTTCCCAATGGAAAGGTTTTCTGGCTGCACGACAGGGCCTCGCCCGTTTGCGCAAGGTCGTCGAAAATAAAGATGACACCAACAACGTGATGGAACTGCCCCTTCCGCATCAGAAAGTTGATCTGGACAGTGTGGCATGTGGTCCGGTTGGTATCCGCCAGCCAATCGTGCAAGGCATCTCATTTAGTCTTGCAGCTGGCGAAGGCCTTGGCGTGATTGGTAAGTCCGGTTCTGGCAAGTCAACATTGTCCCGCTCGATTGTCGGCATCACCAATGCGCTGACAGGGTCAATCCGGTTTGATGGCTCAGAGCTGGATCAATGGACGTCGGAGCGCATCGGTGAATTTGTTGGCTTCTTGCCGCAGGACATTCAATTGTTTGATGGCACGGTTGCGGAGAACATTTCCCGCTTCAAGGAAGATGTAAATCCTGATGATGTCATCGAAGCTGCGAAAATTGCCAGTATCCATGAGTTCATCACAGGCCTGCCGGATGGTTACAACACGATTATCGGCAGTGGTGGCTATGCTTTATCTGGCGGCCAGCGTCAGCGCATCGCCCTCGCCCGTGCCATGTATGGTGAGCCTTTCCTCATCGTTCTGGATGAGCCTAACTCCAACCTGGATTCTGAAGGTGAAGCCTGTCTGACCCATGCAATCAAACTGATGCGGGGCCGGGGTAAGATCGTCATTGTTATTGCCCACCGCCCAAGTGCGATTGCGGCGGTTAATAAGGTACTCGTGCTCAATGATGGCCGACAAGCTGCCTTTGGTCCGCGAGATGAGGTTATGAAGCAACTTGTAACCCCGGTTCAAACTCAGCAAGTCCCGCAAAAAGCAGCAATTAAAGCTCCTGCCAAACGAGGAGCAGCATAATGTATAATCATTCTGAAAGTGACAAGCAGATCAAGGGTAGCATTAGATTCCATCTGATCTGCGCTGGTCTTCTGGTTGTTATCCTTGTTGGAGGCGTAGGTCTCTGGGGCGGCCTGATGGAAATCCGCGGCGCGATCATCGCGCCCGGTACCATCGTCGTTGAAACCAACACCAAGAATGTGCAGCACATGGAAGGCGGCATTGTCCGCTCCATCATGGTGACTGATGGGGATACCGTTGATGCGGGAGACACCCTGCTCCGCCTTGATGACACGGTGACCCGCGCCAACCTTGCTGTCGTGACCAAACAGCTCGACAATCTTTACTCGCAGGAAGCCCGTTTGATCGCAGAACGTGATGGAGAAGAAGAAATACTCTTCTCAACACGAGCCACAGATGATGCACATTCACAGGTACTGAACACCATTCAGGAAGGGCAACGCCGGATGATGGTCGCGAAGACCAAAAACCTGCGTGGCCGTCAGGACCAGATGCGTGCTCAAATTCAGCAGTATAGAAAGCAAATTGATGGACTGTCTCAGCAAAGAGATGCCAAAGAAATTGAAATCAGCTTGATCGACGGTGAATTGGAAGACCTCAACAAGTTGCTGGCCAAAAGACTGGTCACAGAGTCCCGTGTCACAGCCCTCAAGCGCGAAAAAACCAAGCTTCAGGGTGAATATGGGGACTTCATAGCTCAGGTCGCTAAGACAGAAGAAGCCATCGCAGAACGCAATATTCAGATCATGCAGATCGAAGAAGATGTGCTGACAAAGACACTGGAACAGCTTCAGCAAGTCCGGGCAGAGGTTGCCCAGCTTGAAGAAAAGAAGATCGCTGCACAGGACCAGCTGATGCGCATGGAAATCAAATCACCTCAGTCAGGCACAGTGCATGACCTGACCATTCACACCATCGGCGGTGTTATCGCTCCCGGTGAGGTGTTGATGCAAGTTGTGCCACGTGAAGACGTTCTGGTGATTGAAGCGCAGGTGCAGCCAATCGATGTGGATCAGTTGACGCCCAATCAGGAAGCAACGATCCGCCTGCCAAGCTTTGATCAACGCACAACACCTGAGCTCACAGCTCAGGTGAAGACGATCTCACCTGATCTTTTGGAAGACCCCAAAACCGGTCTCAGCTTCTACATGGCTGAGCTGACAATCTCAGAGGATCAGCTGGACAAACTGGGTGGTAAAAATCTGGTGCCGGGTATGCCGGTTGAGGCGTTCATTCAGACAGAAAACCGCACGGTGATCTCATACATCATGAAGCCAATGGTTGATCAGATCGCCCACGCAATGCGTGAGTAGGGACGCCGTGTATCGCCGAAAAGTGGAAACCGGTTTTCGGATAAAGATACGCGAACAAAAGCCCCTACTCTGCTCATTCAAAATGATGGTTGAGGCTGTTTACCATCCAGCCTCAACATCACCCATCTCTACATAGATGCTCTTGACCTGAGAGTACTGATCCAGCGCCCACTGACCATTCTCACGTCCAATACCGGAGTTCTTGAAGCCACCAAATGGCATCTCGACCGGGGTCAGATTGTAGTTGTTGATCCAGCAAGTGCCAGCTTCCAACTGATCAATCACACGGTAAGCACGCTGAATGTCTTTCGTGAACACAGCAGCAGCCAAACCAAACTCGGTGTTGTTGGCGCGGCGGATCACATCAGCTTCATCATCAAAGTCCAGCACACACATCACAGGACCAAAGATCTCTTCGCAAGCAATGCGCATGTCGTCTTTGACCTCAGTGAAGATGGTTGGCTCAACAAACAGTCCACGACCAAGGCCTGCCACCTGCGGACGTCCACCACCAGCATAGAGAACTGCACCTTCGCTCTGGCCAATCGCGATGTAGTCCATCACTTTCTCAAGCTGAGCTTTGGAGACGAGCGGGCCAAGCTGTGTGTCTTCATTCAGCGGATCACCAATAAGGATCTTCTCGGTCCGCTCTTTCAGACGCTTCAGGAACTCATCCTTGATGGAAGAGTGCACGAACACGCGTGTGCCGTTGGAGCAAATCTGACCGGTGGAATAGAAGTTCGCGTTCATCGCCGCAGCAACGGCATTGTCGATGTCACTGTCTTCAAATATCACCACCGGAGATTTGCCACCTAGCTCAAGGCTCATGTGCTTCAGCTGAGAAGCTGCTTTTTCAGCAACCTTCATACCGGTTGGCACGGAACCCGTCAGGGAAACCTTGGCAATTTCAGGATGGGAAACCAGAGAAGCAGCTGCTTCACGGTTTGCCTGCACCACGTTGAACACACCATCCGGCAAGCCAGCTTCACGGAAGATCTCGGCCAGCTTGAGCGCAGAAAGGCAAGTCACTTCAGATGGTTTGAAGATCATCGCATTACCAGCAGCCAGCGCCGGAGCAGCTTTCCATGCAGCAATCTGGATTGGGTAGTTCCAGGCGCCAATGCCAAGGCAAATGCCCAGTGGCTCGCGCTTGGTCAAGGCATAAGAGCCACCCAGATCAATGTGTTCGCCGTTAGAGGTAGCTGCAACGCTTGCAAAATATTCCAGCGCTTCAGCACCGGAAGCAGCATCAGCCACCAGAGTTTCCTGCAGCGGCTTACCCGTATCAAGCGTTTCCAGCTCGGAAAGCTCACGGTTACGCTCACGCATCAGGTCAGCAGCCTTACGCAGAACGCGGGAGCGCTCAGCAGGTGCCATGGAACGCCAGATCGCAAAGCCCGTCCGTGCGGATGCAACAGCTTTGGTGATGATTGCCGGTGTTGCGGAATGAACCCGTGCAATCACCTCCTGCGTTGCTGGGTAAAGGCTGAGGATCTCCTCACCCATCGTATCTTCAACGTAAGTGCCGCCAATAAAGTGAGAGCCACCAGGCTGCGCACGCAGGGATGCATTTGTCAGGTTATCTGTTTTCGTCATTTCTTAATCCAACACTTACCGTTGTTCGTTCTGCCAGTTCGGGTGAACCCACGCCTGCTTATCACTGGCAGGAAGCATACCTTTTCCGAGAATATGGTCTGCCGCCTTCTCACCAACCATGATGGAAGGTGCATTGAGGTTTCCGTTCGTAATCTGCGGGAAGATGGAGCTATCCGCAACGCGCAAACCGTCAACACCAATCACACGACATTCGCTGTCAACCACAGCACTTTCGTCATTCGTGTCACCCATCTTACAGGTGCCACACGGATGGAACGCGCTCTCGACATGTTCTTTGATGAAAGCATTCAGTTGATCGTCGCTTTCAACGTCTTTGCCTGGTTGAATTTCCTTGCCGCGGAACGGATCAAACGCCTGCTGAGCAAAAAGCTCACGTGTCAGGCGAATGCACTGGCGGAAATCTTCCCAATCGTCTTCATGGCTCATGTAGTTGAACAGCACGTTCGGCTTGTCCATTGGGTCCGCAGATTGCAGCGTCACCGCACCGCGAGACTTGGAGCGCATCGGGCCCACATGAACCTGATAGCCATGGCCTTCAGCTGCCGCCTGTCCGTCATAGCGTACCGCAAATGGCAGGAAGTGGAACTGAATGTCAGGGTACATCACGCCCGCTTTGGAGCGAATGAAGCCGCAGGTCTCAAAGTGGTTGGTGGTGCCCAGGCCAGATTTCGCCAACTGCCACTGAGCTCCGATCACGCCTTTGGAGATCAGATTCCAGTGCTTGTAGAGCGTAATCGGCTGAGTACACGCCTGCTGAATATAGAGCTCCAGATGATCCTGAAGGTTCGCACCAACACCCTTACGATCTGCAATCACATCAATGCCCAGAGCGGACAGAGCAGCTGCATCACCAATGCCGGAATGCATCAGAAGCTTTGGAGAGTTGATGGAAGATGCAGAAACGACCACTTCGCGGGAGCATTTGACCTGATGTACCTGCCCGCTACGTACATACTCAACGCCAACAGCACGTTTGCCTTCCATGAGAATGCGATTAACGTGCGCGCCGGAGATGATCTCCAGATTTTCACGGCCTTTGATGGGCCAGAGATAGGCATTGGAGGCGGACCAGCGACGGCCATTGTGCACCGTCATCTCCATATCGCCAAAGCCTTCCTGACGATAACCGTTGTAGTCGTCAGTTTTGGCGTAACCAGCCTCTTCACCAGCCTGCACAAAGGCATCGTAAAGCGGGCTCCAGCGTGTACCGCGAGAGACGTAGAGCGGGCCGGACTTTCCGCGCCAGTCTCCGTCGACCTCGGTGTTCTCAAGGCGCTGGAAGTAAGGCAAAACGTCTTGGTAACCCCAGCCTTTCGCTCCCATCTCCTCCCAGCTGTCAAAGTCGCAGGCATTACCGCGCACATAGACCATGCCGTTGATGGAGGAAGAGCCGCCAATCACCTTACCACGTGGCAAAGCAAGCTTACGCCCATCCAGATGCGGCTCGTGCGCGCTCTCATAGCCCCAATCGTAGCGGGACATGTTCATGGGATAGGACAAGGCAGCGGGCATCTGGATAAACGGACCGATATCCGTACCACCAAACTCCAGCAAAACCACCTTGTTTTGGGGATCTTCAGAAAGACGGTTTGCCAGGGCGCATCCAGCAGAGCCGGCGCCTACAATAATGAAATCTGCAGTCATTGTATTCTCTTGGGCTTGAAGCCGTATTCCAGTTATTATTGTGTAGTTTCTGTCGTTTCAAAGCTGTCGAAACATTTCTTCACGTAGTCCTGAACCAGCATTGTTGCCGGTGACCCGTCAGGTCGGTTTGTCGTTAGCACGCATTGCAGCCAGAGCCCGTCAATCATCGCAGCTGTACCTTCTGCCGCTGTAATCGCCGTCTCTCGATCTGTGACGCGGTGGTATTCCGCAGTGAGGTTCGAGATCAGCCGTCGGTGGTAGATCTGAAGCAACCGGCGTGTTCCCGGTTCCGTTCGTGCCACCACATAAAACGCAAACCACGCCGAGATAACGGAGGGCTGAAACTGCTCATCGCTGAAGTTGGTATGGATGATCGCATCGATCCGCTCCATAGGGGTTTTCGTCTTCAGCAAGCGCTTGCGGGATTGCTTGCTCAAGTCCGTCAGCAAAAAGCTTATGGTCGCGTTGAAGACAGCTGCTTTCGAGCCAAAGTAGTGATGTGGCAGGCCCGTCGAAACGCCGGCATTCTTGGCAATATCTGCCATTGTTGTCGCTGCGTACCCCTTTTCATGGATCGCTTTGATCGTTGCCATAATTATCGAGGTTTTGCGTTCCTCTTCCATTCCGACCTTAGGCATTTGTGCCGAACTCACTCCAAGATTATTTTTATTGAACGTTCAATCAATAAAAATAGTTCTTAGAACATTTCGGAGCTTTTGAAAAGTATTGCACTCAGATTTATCGTAATTAATATCTGACGGAGAGGTTGCCTTTAGTCCATCGGGTGTTTATTAGCTTTAGTGAACGAAGGAATTTGAAAATTTAATTGTCGTCTAGGTAGTGTTTAGGACATGTTTTCTGCACAATTCTACGGCTCTATTAAATAAATATCGAAATTGGGGAGATTTACATGAGTGTTGCTAGTGGCCTGATAAAGAAACTTTCTACTTCTGCTTCAGTACTATTACTAATCACTGGGTCAGCTCTCGCCGCAGAAGCGGAAGCCTGTAAAACCGTACGCTTCTCTGACGTGGGCTGGACAGACATCACCGCAACCACCGCCACAGCAACGTCTGTGCTGGACGCGCTCGGTTACGAAACAGACGTAAAAGTACTTTCCGTTCCAGTCACTTATGCGTCTCTCGCAAACAACGATATTGATGTATTCCTTGGCAACTGGATGCCGACAATGGAAGCTGATATTGCGAAATATCGCGAAGCTGGCACCGTTGATACTGTTCAAACCAACCTGACTGGCGCCAAGTATACTTTGGCTGTTCCTAAGTATACCTATGACAAGGGTTTGAAGGACTTTGCGGACATCGCAAAATTCTCTGGAGACCTTGATGGCGAGATCTACGGCATTGAAGCAGGCAACGATGGTAACCGTCTGATCCTCGATATGATCGAGAAAAACGCGTTCGGCCTCAACAAAATCGACCTCGTCGAATCATCTGAAGCTGGCATGCTGTCCCAGGTCGCGCGTAAAACTCGCAAGAACCAGGACATCGTCTTCCTCGGTTGGGCTCCGCACCCAATGAACTCCAATTTTGAGCTGGAGTACCTCACCGGTGGTGACGAGTTCTTCGGTCCAAACTTCGGTGGCGCTGACGTTCTGACCAACACCCGCGCAGGTTACTCTGCTGAGTGTGCGAACATGGGCAAATTCCTTCAGAACCTCACCTTCTCCCTGCAGATGGAGAACGAGATCATGAACGGTATTCTGAACGACGGTGAAGAGCCAACAGACGCAGCAAAAGCATGGATCAAGAAGAACCCTGAGGCTCTTGATAAATGGCTTGCTGGCGTAACTACTTTTGACGGTAAAGACGGTCTTGCTGCTGCAAAGACTGCATTCGGCCTCTAAGGGTCATTACCGAGCATGAATTGAGAGGCGGATGCGATACACTCGCAGTCCGCCTCTTAGCGCATTATTCCAGAACACTCCGGCACCTGGAATAACCATTGCGCACTGGGGCAAGCTGCTTGTCGGTACCAATAATTTTGTATCCTGCCCTACAAATGAAATGACGTTAACGCGTTGACACACAATAACAAAATCTGAGGTTTCCCGTGGAGTGGCTAACAGAGCACAAACTACCCATCGGCAAATGGGCCAAGTGGGGAGTTGACTGGCTCACCGACAATGCAAGTGGCTTTTTCGATGCGATTTCCGTTGCAATCGAATGGCTCATCGACAGTGTACTATGGGTTCTACAAGCCCCTCACCCGCTCGGCATTGTGGTCATTGCCACAGCTTTGGCCTTTGTGGTCAGAAGATCCTTCGTCTTTTCAGCGTTTGTTGCGGTGAGCCTGCTGCTCATCATCAATCAGGGCTATTGGGATGAAACCACAGAAACGCTGGCGCTGATCCTCAGCTCCACCTTTATCTGTATGTTGATTGGTATTCCTGTCGGCGTTTACTCCGCGCATCACCCTAAGTTCTTCTCATGGGTACGGCCTGTGCTGGATTTGATGCAGACAATTCCAACGTTTGTCTACCTGATCCCCGCCCTGATCCTGTTCGGACTGGGTGTCGTTCCAGGTCTGATTTCAACTGTCGTCTTCGCCCTGCCCGCATCCATTCGCCTAACCCAGATTGGTGTTGCCTCCACGCCGCAACATCTGCTGGAAGCTGGTGAAGCTTTTGGCGCGACCTATTGGCAGAAGCTCTTTAAGATTGAGCTGCCATATGCGCTGCCAAACATCATGGCTGGCCTGACGCAAACCATCATGTTGTCACTGTCCATGGTTGTGATCGCCGCCCTTGTTGGTGCGGATGGCCTTGGTGTTCCAACACTTCGTGCGTTGAACACAGTGAACATCGCTAAAGGATTTGAGGTTGGTATTGCAATCGTGCTGATTGCTATTGTGCTTGACCGTTTCTTCAAAAGCTCAGAAGAAAAGGGCAGCAAAAAATGACCAATCCTGTTGTTTCCTTCAAAAACCTTTCCATTGTTTTCGGCGATCAGCCCGACGCTGCCCTGCCCTTAATTGATGCCGGCAAAAGCCGCGCTGAAATTCAGGATCAAACCGGCCAGCTGGTTGGGGTTGCCAACGCGACCTTCGACATCCAGCAGGGCGAACTTCTCGTTCTCATGGGCCTGTCCGGTTCTGGTAAGTCCACCCTGCTCCGCGCCATCAACGGCCTGAACAAGGTTTGCCGCGGCGAAGTGCTCGTTGCTGACGATGGCGAGCAGGTCAACCCAACCACCTGCTCTACCTCGCGCCTGCGCAAACTGCGCCGCGAACGTGTTGCCATGGTATTCCAGCAGTTCGGCCTGCTGCCTTGGCGCACCGTGCGAGACAATGTTGGCTTCGGTCTGGAACTATCTGGCATTCCTAAGACCCAGCGTCTGGAACGTGTCGAAGAACAGTTGGAACTTGTTGGTCTTGGCGGCTGGGGCGACAAATACGTGCATGAGCTTTCCGGCGGCATGCAGCAGCGTGTTGGTCTGGCGCGCGCCTTTGCAACAGATGCTCCAATCTTGCTGATGGATGAGCCGTTCTCTGCGCTCGATCCTCTCATTCGCAGCCGTTTGCAGGATGAGTTGCTGGAGCTGCAGGAAAGACTACACAGAACCATCGTGTTCGTGAGCCATGATCTTGATGAGGCCGCCAAAATCGGCAACCGCATCGCCATCATGGAAGGTGGTCATGTGGTGCAGATCGGCACTCCGCAGGAAATCGTGAAGAAACCAGCGGATGAGTACGTTGAGTCCTTTGTCGCGCACATGAACCCACTCAACGTTCTGCACGCTGAAGACATCATGACTGATCTCTCGCAGATGAGTGCTGATGTGATCGTGAGCGTTGAAGAGATGCCAAAGTGCACAGCAAAGCAGATGATCCGCGAAGTGATTGAGATGAAACGCCACAGCGCTGGTCCAATCGCGGTTTATCGCGGAGACCGCCCGGTCGGTATCATTCGCGAACAGGAAATCATGGACTGCTTCGTTTAGGACGCAGAATATTCATCGATTCTACACAGGCGCATCTGCAAAGATGCGCCTGTTTTTGTTAACCCAAGAAATCCTCAGGCATTCACGGCCTAAGAGTTGCTTTAGAAGAATAGGGCTCACTCAACCCTCGGGTGTTTGCATAATTTGACGAGTGGAATTACAGAGAAAGACGTTTTTATTTAAAAAATTTGGATCGTGCCATGACTATTGAAGTTGCTCAGGAAAATCCGGGTTCACCAAAGCGGAGTTATATTCTCTTTTCTGGTGGTTCGTTCTTCGCGCGGGTTATGAAGTGGGTCACCCTGACGGTTATCACGCTGGGTATCTATCGTTTCTGGGCGATGACTGGACTGCGCAGATCTCTCTGGTCTGCGACCCATTTGGAAGGCGATCATCTTCGCTACCATGGCACGGGCAAAGAACTCTTTATTGGTTTTCTGATTGCTCTGGCGATCCTAATACCGTTCTATGCGCTTGGTTTCGGCCTTCAGTTCATGGGCCTGATTGCAACAATCATTGGCTTTGCCATTATGTTTGTAGTCGGTTTTCTGCTCACGCCCTACGCCTTGTTCCGCCGCCGCCGATACCTGCTGACTCGCACAAGCTGGCGCGGCATTCGCTTCCACATGCAAGGCTCTGCGTGGCGTTATGTGGGCGCATGGCTCTTCTGGACCATCCTGTCAGTCATTACTCTGGGCATTGCTCTACCATGGCGTATGGCAAAGCTGGACAGAATGCTGGCAGAAGTCAGTTATTTTGGAAATCAGCAGTTTAGCTATTCTGCAACTCCAAAAAATTACTTTGATGCGCTGTTGCCAGCTTATGCGCTGGTTGTTGTCTTGTTCATTCCAATTGCGCTGATTGGTCCATCTGTATTTGCGGCTGCAATAATTGCTCCTATGCTCACATTTTTCACGTGGCCTTACATCGCGGCTGATATCTTCCGTCTGCAAGTCAACTCCACAAAGATTGGCGACGCTGGCTTTGAGAGCCATATCGGGGCTTCCAAATTCTATGGCGCCTACATCATTCATGCTGTGATTGTTGGGGTTGGTGTTGCTATTGTTGGAGCAATCGGCACCTTGCTAACCTTAACTATTGGGGTCCAAATAGAGCCGGAGAGCGGCTTTTTCAGTCTGGCTTTCCTGCCAGTTTTTGCTCTTTATTATGGAGTGCTTCTGTTCGCCAATATGATGGTCCTTCAAGTCATGTTGTTTGAGTGGAAGATGAGCAGTATGGTGGTCATCAACGCCCACAGCGTAAAGGATGCGATTGCTGCTGGTGATTTGGAAAATGCAGTCGGCATGGGGCTTGCTGATACGCTTGATGCAGGGTTTGAAGTGATCTGACCATGAAGTTACTGCTTGGAAACGCTGAGTTTTTTGACGGCACTTCTGCTGCTGTACGCAACTGTCAGATCTGGTTTGACTACGATGAGATGGTCCTGACAGATCTGGCGGGCGATCAGGAATATGCGCGCTGGTTCGCGGCAAAGCTGCTCTGTGATTGGACATCTCAAACCGTCATGGTGGTAGAGCTGAACAAGCCAACAAGCACCGCTTACGTCAAAATCACGAATACAGAGACCGCGCAATCCGTTGAGCGCAAAATTCGTTTGGTAGCAGGCCTTCCAAAGCGCGAAAACACAAAGAAAATCGTGTTTGGCAGCTTGGCATCCATCGCCCTAATCGCGGTCGCTCTGATCTTTTTCCTACCTGTCTTCTCAAAGTACGCGGTTCACAACGTGCCGAAATCGTGGGAAGCAGAGCTTGGCAAGAGCGTTGAAGAAACACTGATCCCGGCCTTGAGTGAAGAGAAAATCTGTAAAGCCTCAACGGGTCAGGCTGCCTTGGAGCAGATGGCAAAGCGCCTCACAAAGGGCATGGACTTGCCGTTTGACCCGGTGATGACAGT
The DNA here is from genome assembly GCF_001623085.1 of Pseudovibrio sp. W74. NCBI lineage: Bacteria > Pseudomonadati > Pseudomonadota > Alphaproteobacteria > Hyphomicrobiales > Stappiaceae > Pseudovibrio > Pseudovibrio sp. W74. The sequence continues at coordinate 82,035 of NZ_LMCJ01000004.1, read as the reverse complement.
GGTTGAAAGCAAAATACCCAACGCTTTCGCCCTTCCCGGCGGCAGGATCACCATTCTCTCCAAAACGTTGGAAGTGGTTGACAGTCCTGACGAACTGGCCGCCGTGCTGGCGCATGAGCTTGGCCATGTCAAACACCGTCACTCCATGCAGCAGCTGATAAACGTGGCGGGCACGGGAATCGTCTTTTCCATGTTCATCGGAGACTTCACCGGCGGCAGTATCGTTGCCAGTGTCGGGGAGTCTATGCTCGACAGCTCTTACTCCAGAGACATGGAGCGTGAAGCCGACCTTTTCGCTGTTCAGATGCTGGAAAACGCAGGCGTAGATTCCACCGGGCTTGCGAGCTTCCTTGAAAAGATCGCAGCAGAGCACAGTGAAGCCAATGCTCTCACACAGGCTCTGGGCTTCCTCTCCAGCCATCCGCCAACACAAGAGCGCGTGGATACGCTGAATGAGCTTGCCGACCCTGAGGCAAAGAAAACGCCCGTTCTCAGTGAATGGCAATGGGAAAGCTTGAAGAATATCTGCTCTGAAACCGCAGAGTTAAGCGCTTAAATTGCATGGCTGGGAACCAAACTCCCAGCCATAAAACGACATTAATCCAACAACCTGCCCAATCGCACGGCAGTCTTCCCAACCAGCAACCGGCGACTTGGCATAATCAGCACGCAGTTGTCATGCGGTGTTGCAACTGGCGTGTCTCCATCCGTCGCAATCACAGTTCCTTTCTCGGCAATCACCTCCATCCCGTGGTAATCATCGCTGAAACGGAAATCTTTATGCTGAACCGTAACAGGTGCCACGATTTCTATTGTTTTTTGCGGAACCAGTGGCGGCTGTTCTGCAAGAAACACCTCACTAAAATCAGAAGGTACACACTCTGTTGCACGTAGGAAGCGAATACACGCCGCAATAGCACGAGGCCCAGCCGCAGCTTCCCAATGTTGCCCTGCCTCCAGCAACAGCGCAGCCTTGGGGCTCATTGCGTCGCCAAAGCCGTCATAATCACGCAGCCGCTTGCCTTCCTCATGGCCGGAATCGCAGATAATCCACTCAGGATCAGCCACTTGCTTGGCTAACGCACGGCCTTTCTCCTGATCCCCAGCCAGCATAAGCGGCGGATTCTTGTGCTGCATGCTATGCAAGTCCAGCAGGTAATCTACGGTATCGACAACAGGACGCACTTCGCGTGCTCGTTCCAGCTCGCGCGTCACTTCTGGGCCATTCAGCGAGCAATTTTGCCAAACGCGGTTGAAATCCTGATCCAGATAACGCGAAGCAGTTGGGTCATTCCGGTCAAACGAGTTGTAAGCCGCCACATTCATAAAAGCGAAGCTCAGCTTGCCGCGCACAGGCCGAACTTCCTGCTTAAACAGCCAGTCCAAAGCAACAGCGCCACACGGCTCATTGCCATGCACCAGCGCAGAAATCATCACATGAGGGCCAGCAGTGCCGGAATCAAATGTGGTGATCCAATCCACTCCGGTATTGCCGACTTTGTAGGGCAGGATATCGGGGAAATCGATTTCGATAGGGTAAGCTGTACTTTCAATAATCATGGCAATGGTCCTTGAAAAGTATAGGTCACACCAGCCAAACAACCATATCTAGGCTGGTGTTGAATATGGGTCCTCAATCTCAAAGGCGCGCGTGAACTCAATGAATTTTCTGGCGATTGGAGTGCTCGGTGTCGTTGCAGGCAATATGAAGGCGTTGAGGTAGGAGATACGCGGCTTAAACGGCAGAAAAACCAGCGTTTCTGGATGGTTTCGCGCCACGGGAAACGGGTTGAGGACGCTGACACCAACACCTGCATGCACCAGCTCACTCACGGAGACGGCGGTAGAAGATTCGGCAACAATATTAGGCCGAATTCCCCGTTCCGCAAACATGCGCTCCAAAATCGCCCGCACGGGAAACCGACGGGTGAGGGCGACGAAGTCCTGCCCGTCAAAGTCCTCGGGCTCAATAAACGCTTTTCTGGCAAGGGGATGATCCCGATGCAAAACCGCATGCGCAATGGCAGAGCGCAGCGGTTCCAGGGTCAATCCAGCGTGTTTGGATAACCCGTCGGTAATCCCCAAATCGGCATGCCCTTCAGCCACATGATTGCGAACATCCGAGGATGTACCAATCTCCAATTCAACCTTCTGCCCCGGATAAGCCTTGATGAAAGCAGCCATCACGCCAAGCAGAAAACGGTGTGAGATTGTTGGCGGCGCAGCAAGGCGCAGCGGCTTGCTGCTGTGCTGAGAAACGAATGTCTCGTTCTCAATCCCCGCCAGCATCTCAAAAACTGGCTCAAGCTTCTCGTTCAGTGCCAAAGCATCAGAGGTTGGCACAAGCCGACCGCTCTCCCGATTAAACAGCGTTTTGCCGAGACGTTCCTCCAGATGCTTGATGGCGCGGCTCACTGCTGGCTGCGAAATACCAAGGCGAGCAGCGGCGGCAGTTGTTTTGCGAACGCTGATGACAGCGCGTAAAACTTCAAACTCTCGCAGGCTGAGACGGGGACGTGTTGGGGTATCTGACATAGTTCTATGCGTTTTGATTATAAAATTTTGAATGACAATGTTGAAAACACATACTACGGTTTAAGTCAACCGCGAAGCTCTACCGGTGATTTGCCCGTTTTGGCAGAAGCACACTCATATAAAGAAGCAGCGGCATTGTTACTGGGCGAATGAATTTTAATCGCCAGAGGGAACGAAAATTTGAGGGGGGAGCAGCAATGATTAAGCTGCACAAATGGCTTGCTGGGACAGCAAGTGCCATGTTGCTTATGGGTGGAATAGCGTCTGCTGAAGACCTGACGATCGGCTTGTCATCAGAACCAAGCGCGATTGACCCGCACTACCACAATCTGGGCCCGAACAATATGATCGCCTATCATATGTTCGACCGCCTTATTCACCAAAACGAAAAACAGCAGCTGCAGCCTGGCCTCGCAACCAGCTGGAAGCCAATTAACGCCACCACATGGGAACTGAAACTGCGTGAGGGCGTGGTGTTCCATGATGGTAATCCGTTTAATGCGGATGATGTGGTGTTCTCATTTGAGCGCGCACCAAATGTGCCAAACTCACCATCCAGCTTTGCCACATACACCAAAGGCAAAACGGTCAAAAAGATTGATGACTACACAGTCCATATAGTGACTGAAAAGCCTTATCCGCTTGTTCCTAATGACATTTCAACCGTCAGCATCATCTCTGTAGAAGCCGGAACGGATGCAACAACCGAGATGTACAACTCCGGCAAGGCAACTGTTGGCTCCGGCCCATACAAATATGCGGAGTACGTGCCAGGTGACCGCATCGTTTTGGAAGCAAACCCTGATTACTGGGGCGCAAAGCCAAAGTGGGACAAGGTAACCTTCAAGCCCATCAAATCCGGCCCATCTCGTGTGGCTGCTTTGTTGGCGGGTGATGTTGATTTGATCAACGGCGTCCCAACAACAGACATTGAAGTGCTGAGCAGCAACGACAAAGTCTCGTTGTGGCAGGGCCCATCCAACCGCGTCATCTACTTGCATCTGGATCATGACCGCGATGACAGCCCATTCGTGAAAGCCATGGGCGGCGCGGCCATCAAAAACCCGCTGAAGGATCAGCGCGTTCGTGAAGCGATCTCAAAAGCCATCAGCCGTGATCTGATTGTTGAACGTGTGATGGAAGGTGTTGCTGTCAAAGCAGGCCAGCTTCTGCCGGATGGCTTCTTTGGTGTCAGCGAAAACCTGAAGCCGGTCGAATACGACGCAAAAGGCGCGAAAGAGCTGCTGGCAGCTGCTGGTGTTGGTGATGGCTTTGAGTTGCGCATCCACGGCCCCAATGATCGTTACATCAACGATGCCAAGATCGTGGAAGCCATCGCACAGATGCTCAACCGCGTTGGCATCAAAACTGATGTGGAGACCATGCCGCGGTCTGTCTACTTCAAGCGCGCATCTCGTGGTGGACCAAATAACACGCCAGAGTTCTCAATGGTTCTCGTAGGGTGGGGCGCTGGTTCTGGCGAAGCATCGTCGCCACTGCGTTCTCTCATCCATACCTACGACAAGAGCCAGGGCTTCGGCTCTTCCAACCGTGGTCGCTACTCCAATGCTGAAGTAGACGCCATGATTGAAGAAGCTCTGGCAACTGTCGATGATGAAAAGCGTCAGGACCTGCTCGCCAAAGCAACCGAGATCGCCATCAACGATCAGGCGATCATTCCGCTGCACTATCAGGTGAATACGTGGGCGACCCGCAAGGGCCTTGAGTACCTGCCTCGCACGGATGAATACACCCTGTCCTGGGGCGTATCCGCTGAGTAATCGCATGCAAACAAAAGACCGGCATAGCGCTTATGCCGGTCTTTTTCTTTTCTAAGGCCAGCACTCACCTTAATTATTTCAATGGGTTGGCTTTACCTGCGAAAGATTTAAAGACATGTCTGTCTTCGTTCTCAGGCGCCTGATGCAAAGTGGCATAGTCATGATTGCTATGTCCGTCATTGTGTTCTTTGGCGTGAATGTGGTGGGGGACCCCATCGATATGCTGGTCGCACCGGATGCGGATCAGGCCGAGATTGAGCGCGTCATCCGCGACTTCGGCCTCGATAAGCCCGTGTGGCAGCAATACACGGTCTTCGTCAGCAATGCTTTTAAAGGAGATCTGGGCACCTCTTTTATCTTTGGTGAGTCTGCGCTCAAGCTCATTGTTGAGCGTATGCCTGCCACGCTGGAGCTCGCCTTCATGGCGCTCCTCATGGCGATTGTCATCGGAATTCCGCTCGGCCTCTATGCAGGGCTGCGTCCCAACGCCATTTCCTCACGCCTCATCATGAGCGGCTCAATTCTGGGTTTTTCGCTGCCCACATTCTGGGTTGGCATCATGATGATCATGCTTTTCGCCGTGATGCTAGACTGGGTGCCCGCCACAGGGCGTGGAGACACCATCTCGGTGCTCGGCATGCAGATCTCGTTCCTCACCGCAGATGGCTTCTCTCACATTGTTCTCCCGGCACTCAATCTCGCGCTCTTAAAAATCTCACTGGTGATCCGCCTGACACGGGCAGGGGTGCGGGAAGTGATGCATATGGATTTCATTAAATTCGCTCGCGCCAAAGGTCTGTCTGCCAACCGCATTGTTATGGTGCACCTGTTCAAGAACATCATGATCCCCGTGGTTACTGTCCTTGGCTTGGAATTCGGCTCTCTCATTGCTTTTTCGGTAGTTACAGAAACCATCTTCGCATGGCCCGGCATGGGTAAACTGCTCATTGATGCCATTCAGCAGCTCGATCGCCCGATCATCGTGGCTTACCTGATGATTATCGTGGTGCTCTTCGTTGTCATCAACCTGATTGTTGACATCCTCTATTCCATTTTGGACCCACGCGTGCGGCTTCAGGATGCGGCGAACTAAGGGGCATCTCATGACCATAGAAACAAGCCTCAAACCACCGCGAAAGCAGCTCTTCTCTGGCGATACCCCCATGAGCCGCTTCCTCTCAGAGTTTGTTGAGAGCAAAGTCGCTGTCGCCGCTGCGCTCCTGCTGTTCACAATCATCATGGCGGCACTGTTCGCCCCATGGATCACCCCGCAAAACCCTTACGACCTGGCGCAAGTCAGCGTGCTGGATGCCCGCATGGAGCCGGGAGAGCAAAGCTTTGACGGATACACCTTCTGGCTTGGCACAGATGGGGCAGGGCGCGATCTGTTCTCCGCAATCCTCTACGGCCTGCGCATCTCACTCTCTGTTGGTGTCACCAGCGGTGTCATCGCTCTCATCATCGGCATGTCCGTCGGCCTAATCGCAGCTTATGTTGGAGGTCGCACAGAAACCTTCGTCATGCGCATTGTGGACCTGCAGCTCTCCTTCCCAGCCTCTCTGGTTGCTTTGATGTTGCTGGCACTGATGGGCAAAGGCGTCGACAAAATCATCCTCGCCCTCGTTGTCGCGCAATGGGCCTATTACGCCCGAACGGTGAGGGGAACAGCCCTTGTTGAGCGTGGCAAAGAGTACGTGGAAGCTGTCACGTGCCTTGGCCTCAGTCATGCCCGCGTGCTCTTCCTGCACATCATGCCAAACTGCCTGCCGCCACTCATCGTGGTAGGAACGGTTCAGACCGCCCACGCCATTGCGCTGGAAGCAACTCTGTCGTTCCTCGGCGTTGGTCTGCCTCAGACAGAACCATCCCTCGGCCTGCTCATCGCGAATGGCTTTGAGTATGTGATCAGTGGCAAATACTGGATCTCAATCTTCCCCGGCATAGCCCTGCTCATCACTGTGGTTTCAATCAATCTGGTCGGTGATCAGTTGCGTGATGTCCTCAACCCGCGCCTGAGGAAGTGAGGACAATATGAACACGCCAAACACACTTACAGTCAAAAACCTCAAAACCCACTTCTTCACCAAGGCAGGTGTGGTTAAAGCCGTTGATGATGTCAGCTTCTCCGTCAAATCCGGTGAAATCCTGGGCCTCGTTGGTGAAAGCGGCTCCGGCAAAACCGTCACGGGTTTCTCGCTCATCGGTCTGGTAGATGAGCCGGGCAGGGTGGTCGGCGGCTCAATCCTCCTCAATGGGGATGATCTGGCTAGAAAAAACGAAAAGCAGTGGCGTGAGCTAAGAGGCAAGAAGATCGCCATGATCTTTCAGGACCCCATGATGACCCTCAACCCTGTTCTGCGCATCGATACGCAGATGATTGAGGCCATTCAGGCCCACGAGGACATCTCAAAACAAGCCGCACGACAGCGTTGCCGAGAGGCACTGGTTCGTGTCGGCATCGCTTCTCCGGATGAGCGCCTCGCGTCCTACCCGCACCAGTTCTCAGGCGGCATGCGCCAACGCGTTGCCATAGCCATCGCATTGCTGCACGAGCCGGATCTGATCATTGCGGATGAACCAACAACAGCGTTGGACGTTACCATTCAGGCGCAAATCCTCTATGAGGTCCGCAAGCTGTGCTCAGAGACCGGCATGTCCCTCATCTGGATCACGCATGATCTGGCTGTCATCAGCGGTTTGGCAGACAGGATCGCCGTTATGTACGCTGGGCGCATTGTAGAGCAGGGCAGCATTGATGAAGTGCTGGACGCACCACTGCACCCCTACACCAAGGGCCTCATTGAATCTGTCCCAAGCCGCAACAAACGCGGCGCCAAGCTCTACCAGATCCCCGGTATGACACCATCTTTGCTCAACCTTCCCGCTGGCTGCGCTTTTTCCAGTCGTTGCTCGGCAAAGCAGAGTGACTGTCTGGTCGCTACACCAGAAATCACGCGGTTAGGAGAGGAAAGGCAAGTCCGTTGCTTCCATCCTGTAAAGCAGGAGGAGATGGCATGACACTTCTGGAAACTCCGGTCATTGAACTGCAAGGCGTTTCCAAGCGCTTCACCAAAAAACTGGACCTTGCTGAAAAAACACTTCGTTTCTTCGGTTCCAGCCTTAAGGAGCAGGTGGTCCACGCCGTTGATGATGTCTCGCTCAGCATTGCACCGGGCGAAGTGGTTGGTCTTGTTGGCGAAAGCGGCTGCGGAAAATCTACGCTGGGCCGCGTCGTGGCAGGCATCCATGAGGCCAGCAACGGCACCGTTCAGTTCCATGGAGACAACGTCAAACAGCTCTCCGGTGCGGATGCCAAAAATGCCCAACTGAAGGTGCAGATGATCTTTCAGGACCCCATGTCCTCCCTCAATCCGCGCAAACGGGTGACTGAGATCATCGGGGAAGCCCCGCGTGTCCATGGCTTGGTCTCAAAAGCAGAGCTCTCCGACTATGTGGACCAGATGCTTCTCCGCGTCGGCTTAGATCCAGATTTCAAAACCCGCTACCCGCATCAGTTCTCCGGCGGACAGCGTCAACGCATCGGCATCGCCCGCGCCTTGGCCGTAAACCCGGAATTCCTTGTCTGTGATGAGTCCATTGCAGCGCTGGATGTGTCCATTCAGGCGCAGGTCATCAACCTTTTCATGGACTTGCGGGCGCAGCTCGGCCTCACCTATCTGTTCATCAGTCATGATCTCGGCGTGGTGGAACACCTCTCCGACCGTGTGGTGATCATGTATCTGGGCCGCGTAGTTGAGATCGCAAAAACGGATGAACTCTTCTCCAAGCCCAACCACCCCTACACACAGGCCTTACTGCGCGAAGTCCCGCGTATTGATGCCCGCAAGCAGGTGTATGAGCCGATCAAAGGCGAAATCCCGTCACCTCTTGCACCACCAGGCGGATGTCATTTCCATCCGCGCTGTCCATTTGCCACCAAACGGTGCGCAAAGCAGCAACCAACCTTGAGGGAAATTGCTCCCGGTCATGTCTCTGCCTGTCACCTCAATGATGCCTAGTTAAATCAAAAATATTTGAGAGAAACACATTGCCCCAATCCATCGAAAACGTGCTGAACATCCATCGACCCGCAGAGCTGACCAACCCGCTGGTGGTGGACTCTCCTCATTCAGGAGAGATCTACCCGGCGGACTTCCGCCCCTGTGTGCCCGCCAGCCGCTACAAATGTGCAGAGGACAGATACGTCCACGAACTCTTTGAAAAGGCAGCTGAAACTGGCGGTGTCTACCTCGAGGCACTCTTTCCCCGCATCTACATCGACCCAAACCGTCGTGCTGACAACATTGACTCGACCACCATCAAAGGCTGGACACGAGCTGCAAAGCCCGATTTCCGCAGCGACCTCGGCAAAGGCCTCATCTGGACGGAAGCCCCGCCTACCAGCGGCCCGCTATATGATCGTGAGTTGAGCGCTGCGGAGATCGAAAACCGCATAGACGCCTATTACACGCCCTACTACGACGCACTCACGCGGCTGATGGAACAAGCCCATGCGCGTTTCGGTGTGGCCTATCACCTGGACTGCCACAGCATGCAGGCGGTCTCCACCGTCATGCACGAAACTGGAGCAGGCGAGAAGCGGCCAGACATCACCCTCAGTGATCGGGATGGTACCACCTGCGACCGCGAATACATCTACACCGCTTGGGAGATCCTCACGAGCCTTGGCTATGAGGTGAAGATCAATGATCCCTACAAAGGCGCAGAATTGGTCATCCACACAGGCCGCCCCGCCCAGAACTGGCACTCAATCCAGATCGAAGTCAGCCGCGGCCTCTACATGAGCGAAGTAACACTCGAAAAATACCCAAATTTCACCACTCTCCAACAAGACCTGGGAACCTTCCTGAATCGCCTCTCCGAGTTCACAAAACAAAAAATCCAGCAGCCCGTTTAGGCACGGGACCACACTTCAACATCGCCCTGAATGCCAAAACCGCGCCTCTGTGCCTCTTTGCAAAAAGGTGCAGAGACGCATACATCACCTCAAGATTGTGCAACTGAGACGCGTTCAGAATATTACGCTCTGCGTAATTACACATATAAATTCTCTTATTCATTTCAATAAGTAACCAGAACAGTTCTTCTCCATTAAAACAGCAGTTAAGAGCTGTAAAATTCAATAATAGATGAGAGATATTCCTCTGCTGAACTATCGATGAGTTGAAAAGAAATATATTTCAGCATCGGAAATATGTTGACCCTCTTGATTGTCTTCGTCATTTTTTCTTCACGAACTGACTATTGTTCGCGTTCCGCTGGAGGAGCTAGTGCTGAATATTTTCGGTCTGGTGCGGAATACTAATCATTTCGGCGGCTCATAAATTTGTCGCCGGCCTTTTGGGAGGGGAATATGAAAAAGTTTATTGCCGGAATAAGCCTTGCAGCTGTTCTTGGCGCTGCAGCACCAGTGACCGCAGGACAAGACAATCCATTCCAGTGTGAAGAAGGTGAAACCTACGTCATGAACGTGATGGTTTCCGGAGTTGAGTACTGGTTCCCGGTCTATGAAATGTTCAAGCAAGCTGCACAGCAAATGGGCTGTAAGACCGTCTACACCGGCACGCCGGAATACGACGTCAACAAGCAGCTCGCCAGCTTTGAACAGGCATTGGCTAAACAGCCTGCAGGTGTTCTGCTTCATCCGATGAACTCAGACCCGTTCATTGAACCAATCAATCGCGCAACGGAAATGGGAATTCCGGTTGTGACGTTTGCTGCGGACTCTCCAAACTCCAAGCGTGTTTCTTACATCACCTCAAACAATGAGAGTGAAGGTAAATATGCAGCTGATGCTGTCGCTGAAGCGATGGATGGTAAAGGCAAATACGCTGTTTTGGAAAACCCAGGTCAGGACAACCATGATGTGCGTGTGAAAAGCTTTATCGCCCGCATGGAAGCAAAATGGCCAGATATGAAGCTCGCAACCCGCGCAGCCTCCAATCAGGACCCGACGAAGGCCTACAACGCAGTGCAAGCTATGGCGCAGGCGCATCCTGATCTCGGCGCGATCTTCATGCCAGAAGCAAACTCGGCTCTGGGGGCAGCTCAGGCAGCAAAAGAACTCGGCGGCAAGATCAAGATCATGCATGCGGATGTGAATGCAAAGATGCTGGACCTGATCAAGGCTGGTGAAGTGTTTGGTGCAGTGAACCCAAATCAGGGCGTTCAGGGCTACATGGGCTTCATGATGCTGTGGTTGGCGAACCATAGCGATCTCATTGATCCGATGAACGATTACAAAAAATCTGACTTCAACCCAATGGGTGTGCCGTACCTCGACAATGGCTTCTCCATCGTGACAGCCGCAAATGCCGATGACTTCTACTGGGACAAATACCTGAAGCGTCGCGGCACCAAAGGCATCAACGAGTAAGCCTGAACATGGAGCCTCACGCTCTTAGTGATACCGGAGTGTGAGGCTTCACACCAGTTCAACAACGGACTGGATCGGGGAGGGGAATATGAGCGAGCAGCCAATTCTGGAACTGCGCAACATCAGCAAGTCATTTGGAGCAGTCAAAGCGCTGCAAGGCGTTTCGTTTGAACTGCGAACTGGTGAAATCCACGCGCTGGCAGGAGAAAACGGGGCAGGCAAGTCCACTATGATGAACATCATTGATGGGATCCTGCAACCCAGCGAAGGTGAGATCATCCTGCGGGGTGAAGCTGTCAGCGTCGATGGCCCTGCAGATGCGCAAAAGCGAGGCATTGGGCTGGTCCATCAGGAAATTGCGCTGTGTCCGGATGTCTCGGTTGCTGAAAATATCTTTATGGCCGCAACAAATGCGCGCCGCTCTTTGTTCATGGACTACGCAGAGCTTAAGAAAAAAGCAGCAGAAATCCTTGCCCGCCTTTCGCCCGTTGATCCCAATGTAAACGTGGAGAAGATCTCTATCTCCAATCAGCAGATTGTTGAGATCGCCAAGGCGCTGACGTTGGACTGCGAAATCCTCATTCTTGATGAGCCAACAGCCGCGCTCACAGAAACAGAATCCGTTGCGCTCTTCAAAATCATGCAGAAGCTGAAAGAAGAAGGCATCAGCATCATCTATATCAGCCACCGCATGGCCGAAATCTTTGAGCAATGTGATCGTGTCACTGTGTTGCGCGACGGCAAGTTCATCTGCACGGACAATGTTGCGGACATCACACCCGATGATCTGATTGGCAAGCTCGTTGGACGTGATCTTGGAGACCTCTACCCACCCAAAGCAGAGAATATCGATGCATCTGCAACGCCTTTGTTGCGGGTGAAAGACCTGACCGATCCGGAACGCTTTCGCAATATTAGCTTTGATCTTCGCCCCGGCGAAATTCTTGGTGTAGGCGGCCTGATCGGCTCCGGCAGAAGCGAAATTCTGCAAGGCATATGCGGTCTATATCATCATGACTCTGGCGTGGTGGAACTGGGCGGCGAGACCTTCTGCATCAACTCCTATCAGGAGAGCATCAGGAAGGGTATCGTTTATCTTTCAGAAGACCGTAAAGGAGAAGGTATCTTTTTGGATCTCTCCATCGCTCAGAACGTGTCAGCGCTAGATGTGGATCAAGTCTCCACAGCAACAGGCGTTTTGGATCGCAAAGCGGAACTGGAACAAGCAAAAACACTGGGTGAGCGCCTCAATCTCAAACATGGTGGATTGGACCTGCCAGTTTCTTCTCTCAGTGGTGGGAACCAGCAGAAGGTCGCCATCGCTAAAATGCTCTCGGTGAACCCGAAGATCATCCTCATGGACGAACCAACCCGCGGGATTGATGTGGGCGCGAAGGTGGAAATTCACGCCCTGCTCCGCAGACTGGCCGAGGAAGGTATCGGTCTTGTGGTCGTCTCCTCTGAACTTCCTGAGCTGATCGGGCTGTGCGATCGCATCCTTGTCATCTGCGAGGGTGAACTCAGCGGTGAGGTTGGGCCAGATGAGATGACTGAAGAGCGCATCATGGAGCTGGCCTCTGGCCTGAATGCCAGCAAGACAGCCGCCTGATCCCCATTTGCCAGTTAATTGAAAGATTTGAGTATGACAGAGACAACAACAACAGCAGGTGAGCAGCAGGTATTGAAAAGCCCAGCGCTCCGGCTCGGCCATTTCAAGAATATGCGCGAAGCAGGTCTTCTCGCCATTATCATCACCCTTTGCATCGTGATGAGCTTCGCCTCGCCCTACTTCCTCACCTGGGCCAACGTCAAAGCCATGCTGCTGTCCTTTTCTGTAGAAGGAATTGTCGTGGTCGGCATGACCATCCTGCTCATTGTTGGCGGTATTGATCTCTCCGTAGGCTCGGTCGTCTGTTTCGCAATGGTCGTCGGAGGCAAGCTGTTCCTCATGGGCATGGACCCCTGGCTGGCAAGCGGTATTGCTGTTGTCCTCTGTGCAGGCATAGGCATGCTTATGGGCTTGTGTGTGACCAAGATAGGCCTCCACCACTTCATAGCATCACTGGCCTTCATGGTGATCGTACGCGGCATTTGCCTTGTCATCACCCAAGGCACTCCACTGTCACTCTACACGTTGCCAGCCGAGTTCAAGTTCCTCGGGCAGGGTACAATTTCGGGCATGCCTGTGGTGATCCTCATCTTCTTTGCCATCGTACTGGCTTTCGACATCCTGCTCCGCAAGGCAACCCTGTTCCGCAAGGTATTCTACACCGGCTCTAATGAGAAAGCCGCCGCCTACTCTGGTATTCGTACCGACAAGGTCAAATTCTGGGTGACGGTTCTTTGCTCAACATTGGCCGGTGTCGCCGGTGTCATCTACATGGCCCGTTTCGGAGCCGCGACACCCAACTTCGGCGTAGGTATGGAGCTCAACATCATCGCTGCAGCCGTTATCGGTGGTGCCAGCCTCAACGGAGGTTCTGGCACGATCCTCGGCGCAATCCTTGGCGTGGTTCTGCTCTCCGTAGTCTCAAGCTCTCTCATCCTGCTGGACGTATCTGTCTATTGGCAGGACTTGATCCGTGGTTGCATTCTGCTGGTGGCAGTCGCGCTCGATCATATCCTTCATAAGAAGCGCGCGTGAGGTAGCTATGCTGACAAAGATAGATCAGAGCGAATTAGATGCCACGCGGCAAATCTACAAAGTTCTCGTCATGCACTTCATCGAGGGCAAGAGCCAGGCAGACATTGCCAAGCTCATTGGCGTCTCGCACCCTAAGGTCAACCGTATGATCAAACAGGGCCGCACAATGGGCATGGTGGATATCCAAATCCAGTCTCCCTTCCGTTCCCTGTTCGATCTGGAGCACGAAATAGCAGGCCTTGGAGGGTTAGACAGCGCTGTCGTCGCAGCAACCATCTCCGAGCAAGACGACGTGAATTTGGCCTCGGTTGCAGAAGCGGCAGCCAAGCTGTTCCTCGCTAAGCTCAAGGATGGTGATATCGTCACCGTCTCCGGCGGCAAAAGCATGTCCGCCTTCGTGGCCGCGTTGAAACCGGAGAAGGCTTACAACGTAGTCGTCGTTCCAGCCACCGGCTGCTTGCAGGGCAATCACTTCATTGATGTGAACCACGTCACCGCTCAAATGGCAGAATCGCTGGGCGGACGCAGCTACCAGCTCCACGCGCCAATCTTCGCGGAGAGCACGGAACAGCGCGATATGCTTAAGGAAATGCGTCAAAACGAGTTCGTTCTGGAAATGGCGCGTAGAGCAACCATTGCAGTTGTTGGTATTGGCTCAATTCTGACCAAAGACTCCAGCTACTACAGCCTGCACCCGACCAATAAGGCAGATCGCAAAGCTATTTTGCAAAGCGGCGCCACGGGAGAGCTGCTGGCTCACTTGATTGAGAAACACGGACAGGCCTGCGGATATGCGCTGAACAATCAGCTCGTAAGTCTGACATTGGACGAACTCAGAAACATACCTTTCACCATCGGAGTCGCAGCAGGAAAGCAAAAAGTCCTGCCGATCCGCACAATCCTGAAAGGTGATTACATCAACGCTCTGGTGACAGACGAAAACACCTGTCGCACAGTTTTGCAGACAATGAACGAGGCCGACAAATGACCACTTTAACAACACAGAGCAAAATGGAACTGCGTCCAATGGGCAAGTCCGGTATTGATGCCTCCGTCATTGGCCTCGGTACATGGGCCATGGGGGGGTGGATGTGGGGTGGCGGTGATGACAAAGCCTCCATCGACGCAGTCCGTGCTTCGCTGGATGCAGGCGTTAGCTTGATAGATACCGCCCCTGCTTACGGTCTGGGCCGCTCTGAGGAGCTTGTTGGTGAGGCCATCAAAGGCCGCCGCGATGAAGTGGTGTTGGCAACCAAATGTGGGCTCGTCTGGCGCACGGACAAAGGTACTCTTTTTTTTGAGGAAGAAGGCAAGCCCGTTTATCGCTATCTGGGCAAAGACTCCATTATCTATGAGGCAGAGCAAAGCCTGCGCCGTTTGCAGACAGACTACATTGACCTGTTCATCACCCACTGGCAGGACAGCACAACGCCAATAGCAGAAACAATGGATGCCTTGCTCACGTTGAAACAACAAGGCAAGATCCGCGCAATTGGCATCTCTAACGCCTCTCCTGAGGATTTGCAGGGATACGTTGCCGCTGGGCAGTTGGATGCCATTCAGGAATGCTACTCCATGCTTGACAGGGGCATTGAGAAAACACTGCTCCCGCTCTGCAAACAACATGATGTGGCAACGCTCAGCTATTCCTCGCTTGCACTGGGTCTGCTCTCTGGCAAAATCGGCCCGGATCGCGTGTTTGAAGGGGATGACCAGCGCCTCAAAAATCCACGTTTCAGTGTCAACAACCGCCTCAAAATTCAAAACTTCACTAAGGATATCGAGCCGGTCGCAAAAGCCCACGACATCTCAATCGCGCAGACTGTGATTGCATGGACGCTGACGCAACCAGGCATTACCTACGCCCTTTGCGGAGCGCGAAACGTGAAACAGGCAACCGAAAACGCCCATGCGGGCACATTACAGCTGGCGGATGATGAGGTTGCCATGATTTCTCGGGCAATTGACCGCCACCTCACCGGGTTTGATGACAATTAAAACCCGACCGGTTTTCAAGGAATAACAGCGACCTCGGGGCAATGAGGTCAGGCTGGGCCATCGATGAGATGGTCCGGCAACGGGAGTGCTTTGGCTATGGCCCACAATTCGCGGCATATGGAACGGGAACAAATCTGGGAGCGTTTAAAACAAAACACCACGCCAGATGTGCTTGTGATCGGTGCAGGCATCAATGGCATCAGTGTGTTTCGTGAGCTCGGGCTGGCAGGTGCAAACGTCATCCTCGTGGATGCTGCAGATTATTGCAGCGGTGCCAGCGCCGCCTTGTCTCGCATGGTTCATGGTGGTTTGCGGTACTTGGAAAATGGTGAATTCCGTTTGGTGCAGGAATCCCTCATGGAGCGAAATGCTTTGCTCGCCAATGCACCTCACTATGTAAAGCCCTTGCCAACATCGATTCCGATCTCCAGCTACTTCGACGGCATCATCGGCAGTACCCTGCGCTTCTTCCGCTTGAGCCAATCCCAGCCTCGTCGAGGCGCTTTAATGATCAAGGCAGGCCTGACGTTCTACGACCTTTTCACCCGCAGGAACAAAGTCATGCCAAGCCACCAGTTCTTTGGCAAAAAGGCAACCAAACACAAGTTCCCACAATACCGCCCACAAACTCTCTGCAGCGCGACCTACTACGATGCATCCGTCACCCAGCCAGAGCGACTTGGGTTTGAAATCATTGAGCAAACCCTCGCTGAAAATCCTGCCTCACTTGCGCTCAACTACATCCGGGCCACAGGCAAGGGCGATGGCGAGATCCTCCTCAACGATGAGCTGAGCGGCGAGCAAATCACTATAGAGCCCAAGACGATCATCAATGCCACAGGTGCCTGGATCGATTTCACAAATGACGCTCTGACCTACGCCGCAACCTCTGCGAAAAAGCGCTTGATTGGCGGCACCAAAGGCTCGCACTTGATGATCGACAATGAGGAGCTATGCGAAGCGATTGGCGATCACATGGTTTACTTCGAAAATGAAGAAGGCCGCGTCTGCATTCTCTTTAACTATCAAGGTCTGGTCCTCGTCGGGTCGACAGATATCCGTGTCGAAAACCCAAGCGGCATGATTTGCACTCAAGAAGAGCAGGATTACATCCTCAAATCTTTGGAAGGTATCTTCCCAAGTATCAAGATTTTGCCCAATCAGGTTCGCTTTACCTTCGCCGGAGTTCGCCCGCTACCTCACAGCAACTCCGTAATCAACGGCCAGATATCGCGAGACCATTCCTGCGTTGATCTCGGCCCGCTGGCAGGCGGTTCAGCCCCTGTGCGTTGCATGGTCGGCGGCAAGTGGACCACCTTTCGCGCTTTTGGAGAGCAAGTTGCGGATGCAGTTCTGACTGATTTGGGCATGAAGCGAACGCACTCCACACTGGTGACACCAATTGGAGGCGGAACGGCCTATCCGCAATCTGAATCTCAAGAGAAACGCTGGCTTCAAAGCGCCATGACGGAGACCGGCACATCAGAGCAGCGTATGAGGACATTGCTGGAGCGCTACGGCACCAAGGCACGAGAAATCGCATTTGCCTGCTCCAATCTGCAGGACGAGCCTCTGGCAGACGCCGAGAGCTACACACACGCCGAGATCGCGCATCTCGTCGAGGTCGAGCACACCTGCAACATACTCGATCTTGTCCTGCGCCGAACCACTCTCGCTATATCAGGCACGCTCACGACAAACACGCTGGAAGATATCTCCCGTATCTTCGCCCGGCTGCGCGGGTGGGATGAAAGCCTGCGGCAAGACCACACCACTGAAACCCGAAATTACCTCAGTGCCTATCACGGCATGAAGCAACTCATTGAAGATCATATTGAAATGGAGACCTCCCATGTATCTTAGCAAAAAAGTGCGAATGAACCGCCTGTTTTCCGGTGGCAAATGTCTGGACGTCGCCATTGATCATGGTGTCTGCAATGAACCAACCTTCATGGACGGTCTGGAAGACATGGGGCGTGTTGTAAAAGCGCTGGTGGATGCTGGCCCGGACGCCATCCAGATGAACTACGGCCAGTCCGATCTGTTGCAGTCAATCGACGGTAAGAACAAGCCAGCATTAGTAATGCGCGTCGATATGGGCAACCCTTACAACGCAGAACGCCATCGCCATATGTGGGCGCTGATGCAAAATGAGGAAAAGCCAATCCTCACAGCCCTGCGCATGGATGCTGCCTGTGTGGTCGTGAACCTGTTCATGCTGCCCGATGAGCCGGAGCTGTTCAAGCAATGCGTTGAAAACATCTCCCGCCTCACCAATGCCTGCGAAAAATACGGTATGCCGCTGATGATTGAGCCGCTCGTTATGCAGTCAAATAGTGAGCGCGGCGGTTACTTGGTCGATGGCAACGCCGACAAGATCGTCACGCTGGTCCGTCTGGCCCGGGAAATGGGTGCGGATATTGTCAAGGCCGACCCAACTGATGACCCGGACGACTTTCACCGAGTGGTTGAAGCTGCCCGCTGCCCTGTTTTGGTGCGTGGCGGTGGCAAAGAAGACCTGCTGAAGGTCTTTGAAAAGTCGTCCCGTTTGATGCGTCAAGGGGCGTACGGCATGGTGTACGGTCGTAATATTTATCAGCATGACAATCCGCGCGGCGTGGTTCAGGCTCTCATGGCGATGATCCATCAGGATGTCGATGCAGCAGAAGCCTGGGCGATCTATCAGTCAGCCTTCGAAGCTGCATAATTGGGAATTGGGGGAAACCATGGGCTCTTATCTACTCGGACTTGATGCCGGTAATACGGTTATTAAGGCAGTCCTGTTTGATTTAACGGGCAGGATTGTATCTATGGCCGGGCGGGACGGCGTATCCTCTAGCCCAGCGTCCGGTCATGTTCTTCGAGATCTGGAAGAGCTCTGGTCCAACGCTGCCTCTGTTATTTCAAAAATCATTGCTGATGCCGGTATCTCGGCAGACGAGATCATCGGCATCGGCTGTGCAGGTCACGGCAACGGCCTATACCTGTTGGATAAGCAAGAGCAGCCTTTGCTGGCCGTCCAGTCTCTGGACACCAGAGCAATTGAAACGGTGGAGCGCTACGCAGCAGAAGGCAAGGAGGATCGCCTCTACGATATCTGCCTGCAAAAGCCGTGGGTCTCGCAAACCCCAACCCTGCTGCGTTGGCTAAAGGATCATGCCCCTGAAACTTATACCCAAATCGGCACGGTGTTCCTTTGCAAAGATTTCATCGTTCACCAGCTCACTGGTAAACGTGTCAGCGATATCTCCGACATGAGCGGCTGCGGGCTGCTCAACATGCAAACCAATGCGTATGATGCCGAGCTCATGAGCCTCTACGGCCTCTCAGATGCCATGGAGCACTTGCCGGAACTGCTGGCACCGGAAGAATGCGTAGGCAAAGTCTCGGCAAACGCCGCCAAAGCAACCGGCCTTGCAGAAGGCACCTCTGTTGTTGCTGGCCTGTTCGACGTCATCGCCAGTGCATTAGGCTCCGGCGTGGTCAAGCAGGGTGAGGCCTCTATCGTGGCAGGCACCTGGAGCATCAACCAGATCATCACCGAAAAGCCGTTGCACGACCCGCGTGTCTTCATGGCCTCCAGCTTTGGACCAAGCAAAGTCATGGAGATCGAAGCCAGCGCCACCTCAGCGGCAAATCTGGAATGGTATGTCCGCGAGTTCATTGAACACGTAAACCCCGCTCTGGAAGGCGCAGAAGCCTTTGCGTTGTGCAACGAGATGGTCCGAAGCGTCACGCCCTCTGATGACCTGCCTTTCGTCCTGCCGTTCCTTTATGGCTCAGGGCCAGAACCAAGAGCCCGCGCCAGTTTCATCGGCATCGCAGGTTGGCACACCCATGCAGATATGCTCTACGTGCTCTATGAAGGTGTCGCCTTTGAACATCGCCGCCATATCGAGCAGCTCAAAACCGCCGGAGCAAGCTTTGAAACCGCAGTTCTTTCTGGTGGCGGCTCAAGAAGCCAGATCTGGCCGCAGATATTCGCTGATACGCTCAATATTCCGCTGTCGATCTCGGATTGTCAGGAAACCGGAGCGCTGGGCGCTGCCATCGCAGCTGGCGTGGGAGCAGGGGTGTTCTATGAGTTTGAAGCCGGTGTTGAGGCAATGACCCGCCAAACCCGCCACTACACACCACGCAAGGAATTCCGAGAACTGATGGACCGTCGCTACGCCAAGTTCTGCAAATTAAGCCAGCGCTTTAGCCTGCCTTTGGAAGAAGAGGAGCTGGTTTGATGTCCACCCGTCCGTCTCTTGGAACCTACGATTACATCATTGTCGGTGCTGGCTCGGCTGGCTGCGTGCTGGCCAACCGCCTTAGTGCAAACCCCGCCAACAAGGTGCTGTTGTTGGAAGCTGGAGGCTCAGACCTCTATCACTGGATCCATATTCCGGTTGGCTACCTCTATTGCATTGGCAATCCAAGAACGGACTGGTGCTTCAGCACAGTAGCAGAAAAGGGCCTTAACGGCAGATCTCTTGCCTACCCGCGCGGTAAAGTTCTTGGCGGCTGTTCTTCCATCAACGGCATGATTTACATGCGCGGCCAGTCGGCGGACTATGATCATTGGGCACAACTCGGTAATGCAGGTTGGAGTTGGGATGATGTGCTGCCTTACTTCAAGAAATCTGAGGACCACGCCTTCCGTAACAATGCCCTACACCAACAAGGCGGAGAACTGCGTGTTGAAAAACAGCGCTTGAGTTGGGACATCCTCAATGCGGTTCAAGATGCAGCTGCAGAGCTGGGTATTCCCGCCGCGGATGATCTCAACGACGGAAAAAACGAAGGTACATCTTACTTCGAAGTGAACCAAAAAGGAGGCCTCCGCTGGAGTGCCGCTCGCGCTTTCCTCAGTCCAGTCAAAAAACGCAGCAACCTGACCATCGTCACCCATGCGCAGGCTGAAAAACTGTTGCTTGAGGGAACACGCGTTACCGGTTTGAACCTGACTGTCAAAGGCCAGACCATGACAGTGCAGGCAGGCAAAGAGGTTATCCTCTCCGCAGGTGCTATCTGCTCCCCGCAACTGCTCCAGCTCTCAGGTCTCGGCCCGGCTGGCCTTCTCAAGTCTAACGGTATCGAGGTGCTACACGAGCTGCAAGGTGTTGGCGCAAACCTGCAAGACCACCTGCAACTGCGCACCATATTCAAAATAGAAGGCGCCAAAACCCTCAACGAGATGCAACGCACGTTCTGGGGCAAAGCCAAAATCGCAGCCGAATACGCCTTCAAACGTTCTGGCCCAATGGCTATGGCTCCAAGCCAACTCGGCATCTTCACCAAATCCTCAGAGCGCTACGAGACCCCGAATATCGAGTACCACGTCCAACCGCTCAGCTTGGAAAAGTTCGGTGACCCTCTACACCCATTCCCGGCCATAACCGTCTCAGTCTGCAACCTGCGCCCTGAAAGTCGCGGAACAGTCTCAATCTGTTCAACAAACTACCGCGACGCCCCGCTCATCGCACCCAACTACCTGAGCGCACAGGAAGACAAGCAAGTTGCTATTGATTCCATCCGCCATGCCAGAAAACTCATGGCCACCAACACCATGCAGCACTACAAAGCCACTGAAATCAAACCCGGCCTAGCCTATGAAAGTGATGAAGAACTGATCGAAGCAGCAGGCGACGTCGGCACCACAATATTCCACCCCGTCGGCACTGCCAAAATGGGCTCAGACGAGGATGCGGTGGTAGGATCAGACCTCAAAGTCCACGGCCTCCAAGGTCTCCGCATTGCAGATGCTTCCATAATGCCAACCCTAACCTCCGGCAACACCCACGCCCCAGTGGCGATGATCGCAGAAAAAGCAGCAGATATGATTGTGGGGAGTTAGAGGTCTGAAGCATCTCGTGTCGAAATCTTCATTATTGACCTTGTGATCTAGCGATGTTCAATCTGAGCTATCGTAGTGTGGATGTCTCATATTCGTCGGAATAATCTTGCAAGTATGTGTTGTTTGGTATACATCCGCATACAACAAACTTGGGCCGGTTTACCAGAGATGGTTTTGACATAGAGTTCAGGATACACCAAACATAAATCGTCTAACACAAATGCGTCGGAATAATCATGAGCTTGTACACTGACTACTTGAATGAGATTGACACTCGAAAAGCCGAGGGTTTGAACCCCAAGCCGATTGAAGATGGCGCACTTGTGAATGAGATCATTTCGCAGATTAAAGATCTCAGTAACGAACACAGAGACGGTTCCCTTAAATTCTTTATCTACAACACCTTGCCAGGCACAACCAGCGCAGCTGGCGAAAAGGCGAAGTTTTTGAAAGAGATCATTCTTGGCGACTCTGTTGTTGAGGAAATTTCTCAGTCCTTTGCTTTTGAACTGCTGTCTCACATGAAGGGTGGCCCTTCTGTTGAGGTTCTTCTTGACCTGGGGCTTAGCGATGACGCGACTGTTGCGCAACAGGCTGCCGATGTCCTTAAAACCCAGGTGTTCTTGTATGAGGCAGATACCGAGCGTTTGAAGGCAGCTTTTGCAGCAGGTAATGTGATTGCAAAAGACATTTTGGAAAGCTATGCAAAGGCTGAGTTCTTCACGAAACTTCCTGATGTAGACGAAGAAATCAAAGTCATGACCTTCATCGCAGGTGAAGGCGATATCTCAACCGACCTTCTTTCTCCTGGCAATCAGGCACACTCCCGTTCTGACCGTGAACTACACGGCAAGTGCATGATCTCACCTGAAGCACAGGCGGAAATTCAGGAACTGCAGAAAGCAAATCCTGATGCGCGCGTGATGCTGATTGCTGAAAAAGGCACCATGGGCGTTGGCTCCTCCCGTATGTCTGGCGTAAACAACGTTGCGCTTTGGGCTGGTAAACAGGCAAGCCCATATGTTCCTTTCGTGAACATTGCGCCGATTGTTGCTGGCACCAACGGCATTTCTCCAATCTTCCTGACCACTGTTGGCGTGACCGGTGGTATCGGGCTTGATCTGAAAAATTGGGTCAAAAAACAAGATGCTGATGGCAACACCGTTCTGGATGGAAATGGTGATCCTGTTCTTGAGCAGACCTACTCAGTTGAGACTGGTAAGGTGCTCACCATCAACACTAAAACCAAGAAGCTTTATGACAGTGATAAAGAGCTGGTTGATGTTTCTTCCGCGTTCACACCTCAAAAAGTTGAGTTTATGAAAGCTGGCGGCTCCTATGCTGTTGTGTTTGGTAAAAAGCTGCAGACTTTTGCATCTGAAACACTTGGCATTGAACTGAAGTCCGCTTTTGCTCCGGCCAAAGAGATCTCTCATGAAGGTCAGGGCCTGACTGCTGTTGAGAAGATCTTCAACCGCAATGCTGTTGGCGCCACTCCGGGTGCAACTCTGCATGCTGGTTCTGACGTTCGTGTGAAGGTGAATATCGTTGGTTCTCAGGACACCACTGGTCTGATGACCTCACAGGAACTGGAGTCCATGGCGGCAACCGTCATTTCTCCAACTGTTGATGGTGCTTACCAGTCCGGTTGTCACACTGCATCTGTTTGGGATTTGAAAGCGCAGGCTAACATTCCAAAACTCATGAAGTTCATGAACAAGTTTGGCCTGATCACCGCGCGCGATCCAAAAGGCGTCTACCACGCCATGACAGACGTGATCCATAAGGTGCTGAACGACATCACCATTGACGACTGGGCGATCATTATCGGTGGCGACAGCCACACCCGTATGTCTAAGGGCGTTGCGTTTGGTGCAGATTCTGGCACCGTGGCGCTGGCACTGGCAACTGGTGAAGCCACCATGCCGATCCCTGAATCTGTGAAGGTGACTTTCAAAGGCACCATGAAAAATCACATGGATTTCCGTGATGTGGTGCATGCAACACAGTCTCAGATGCTGAAGCAGTTTGGCGATAACGTGTTCCAGGGCCGCATTATTGAGGTTCACATCGGAACCTTGCTTGCTGACCAGGCGTTCACGTTCACCGACTGGACTGCAGAGATGAAGGCAAAAGCTTCCATCTGTATTTCTCAGGATGACACTCTGGTTGAATCACTTGAGATTGCGAAAAGCCGCATTCAGATCATGATCGACAAAGGCATGGAAAATGATGCCAAAGTCCTTCAAGGCCTGATCGATAAGGCAGACAAGCGCATTGCAGAAATCAAGTCTGGCGAGAAAGCTGCGCTGACACCTGATGACAACGCGAAATACTTTGCTGAGGTTGTTGTCGATCTGGATCAGATTGATGAGCCAATGATCGCTGATCCTGACGTAAACAATGATGACGTTTCCAAGCGTTACACCCACGACACCATCCGTCCTGTTTCCTATTACGGTGGCGACAAGAAGGTTGATCTGGGCTTCGTTGGTTCCTGCATGGTGCACAAAGGCGACATGAAGATTGTTGCTCAGATGCTCAAGAATCTTGAGAAAGACGGCGGCAAAGTCGAGTTCAATGCGCCGCTTGTTGTTGCAGCTCCTACTTACAACATCATTGATGAGCTGAAAGCAGAAGGCGACTGGGAGATCTTGCAGAAGTACTCCGGTTTCGAATTCGACGATCTGATGCCAAAAGCAACAGCACGTACCGAATACGAAAACATTATGTACTTGGAGCGTCCTGGCTGTAACCTTTGCATGGGTAACCAGGAGAAGGCTGCTAAGGGTGATACCGTTCTGGCAACCTCTACCCGCCTGTTTCAGGGCCGTGTGGTAGAAGATTCCTCTGAGAAAAAGGGTGAATCCCTGCTGGCGTCCACTCCGGTTGTTGTTCTTTCCGCCATCCTCGGCAGAACTCCAAACATGGATGAGTACAAGGCAGCAGTGGAAGGCATCGACCTCACCAAGTTCGCCCCACCACTCCAGAAGCCTGCTGCTGCGAAGTCAGTTCACTTCTAGGAGCTGACTTCAGCGAAAGCATTTACAAAGCGGGCGGTCTCAAACATCGCCCGCTTTTCTTTTTGCAGAGCAAGGCCATTGAAGATGTAGTGAGTTCTTTGAAATTAATGGCAGCATCAACTTTCAAAAACGCCAAAAAGCGCAAATAAGTCTATCAACTTACTCGCTAAACTTCGGCCACTAAATGTATGAGAAGGTAAATGGTGCACCCGATAGGATTCGAACCTATGGCCTCTGCCTTCGGAGGGCAGCGCTCTATCCAACTGAGCTACGGGTGCCTGTGTCGGGCGTGGGTGCCCTTGAGATGTTGTAGTCTTTACCCGATCCTAAGCCGCGCTGCAATGCGCCAATTACAACAACCCTCGAAAATGTGGAAAGGCGTGGGGAGAGCTTATGCCTCCTGCAAGATACCCAGTGGTGTCAGGTGGTTATCCCAGCTGACGCCAGCGCTCTGGCTGATGGTCCGGGCCACACCATCCTCGGTTCCGCCAAAGCTGATGGCGCCGTTTCCGTCAGTCATCGCAAAGCTTTCCTCGTCCAGCGGGGCCACACCGCAGCCGTCTGCGAGCTGGTGGTAGCCGATGAAGGAGCGCTGTGCCACATCCCAGTAGAGGATTTTGCCGCCGCGTGGGCAGGAGGCTGCGATTACGTCGCCGGAGCGGTTCATCTCTACGCTGCCAATGTAGTTTTGCAGGCCTTTTGTGATCTCCAACGGCATTTCCAGCGCTTTTGCAGGCTTGTCGAGCCCCAGATGCACCATTAGTGGAGGCGTTGCGTCTTTCGCGCCCTGAAACTGTCCGCCGACCCATACATCGCCATTGCCGTCAAAGCTCATGTGGCGCAGGGAGAGCTGGTGCAGGTCTGTGCTCAAAGCCTGTTTGGCAAGCAGATCACCTGTTGCTGTGTTGATGAAAGCGATAGTGGGCTTCATCGTGTCCAGATTCAGCTTTTCGCGGCCCATGTCCGGGTGAGTTTCAATCCCGCCATTGGCAACAACAAGCTGCGAGCCGTCCGGAGACATCAGCAAATCATGCGGACCAACGCCATAGCTCTCGAACTCGCCAATCCGCTTTGGCTGGTCACCGGAAACATCATAAACGCCGATCACACCGCGCACGTTGGCAAAGTCATTTTCCGGCGCATAAGCCAAACGGCCATCGGGGGAGAATACCCCGTGCCCATAGAAATGACGATCTTCTGGTGATGTGAAAACAACCGGCTCTCGCGCACCCGTCAGGTCCGCAAGCACCGCAAAGGTCTCGGGCCGCCGTGCGAAGGACAGCAGGCGCATAGAGTTGCGGTCAAAGGAAATGGCATGCCCGCGATCCGGCAACGCTGTCTGGTACAGCACCTCGCCATCTTCGCTAAACACAGCAAGAGCATAACTGCCCGTTGGTGTACGCAAAGCACTGGCAAACAGTTGCAGGTCTGCGGCCTCAGTAAAAGGCAGGCCATTGGCAAAAGCCAGAGAACTGCTGGCACTTAAGGCAATACCAGAGGCAGCAAGGCCGGTTAAAAACTGCCGTCTGCTCAGAGCAAGGGGCTTAGTCGCCATCAAGCGCATTAAAGCCTCCTGCAAGGCCAACATAGCCAGCAAGGTCTTCTGCCATCACAATCTTGATGCCATCGATAATGGTGATGAGATAACGCAGTTGCTCGCGCACCTCTGGCTCTTTGCCAGTGTCCTGAAGTGGTTTTGGCAAGTTCGCAAGCACACGCTGCGCATTGGTAAATTCAAAGTTCAGCGAGCTTTCTACCCAGTCCTGCTCGTCTTCCAGCACCTTTGCGTAGCCACCTGCATTCAAAGCGCCTTGCAAACCCGCAAGGCTGGCTGAAAGGTAAGTGACAGCATTACCGCTGCGGGCAAATGGAGCTTTCTTCGGATTGGCCTTCTTCTCAGTCTTGCCAAGCACAACAAGCAGATACTGATCTTTGTCGACAATCAGACCCGTGGTGATGGCATTGAACACCATCTCCGCAGCTTCTTTGTGGGTGTGCACCACACCGCCACCTTTGGTTGGCTCCAGAAGCACCTTGGAAAAACCGTCAGGATCAGCCCATTCGGCTTCAAGCTCCAATCCGGCACCAACCAGATTGATGCTGATGCTCTCGGCATAATCGCAAAGGTAAACAGCGTCCTTGCCAGAACCAAGCGTCAAAGTGCCATCACTGGCATAAGAGATGCGTTCAAGAGCAGTCAGCCCTTGCAAGGCAACGCTTTTGACAGAAAGGGAAGCGGGATCGCGAACGGTAGGGTTCTGCTTGGCAACCACCTTGTTGATCTGGCGCCGCACCACACCGCGACTGTCCGGCAAAAAGGCGAGGCGCTGAGCAAGGTTGTCCTGCGCCATTGGCCCATAGCGTAAAAAGTCAACGCCAGCGAGTGCGGCGACGGATTTGCTGAAAGCCTCGTTAAAGGCAGTGGTGCTTTCAGTCGTGGAACTGGTGCACAAATCACCAGTCCGTTTCTCAAGGTCGCTTAGCGCGCTGACAAGCTGTTTGGTCGCCGGGCGAATATACTGCACTACGCTGGAGCGCGGGAACTGAGCATAGTCAGTGGTATCAGCCGCAAAAGAGGGCGTAGAGACAACAATTGCCGAGGCAACGGCCAGGCTGAGAGTGACAGCACGCTTAAACTGCATCAAAGAGACTCCAGGAACCGGATCAGATTAGCTCGATCCTTAGCAGGCATTTCAACTACACGGGTTTTGGCAGCGTCTGCTTCACCGCCGTGCCACAGCACAGCTTCCAGCAGGCCACGTGCACGTCCATCGTGCAGGAAGAACCTGTGATTATTGACAGTTTCTGTCAGTCCAATACCCCAAAGCGGCGGTGTTTTCCATTCATTTCCGCTGGCAGAACCTGTTGGACGACCATCAGACAAACCTTCGCCCATATCGTGCAACAGCAGGTCTGTATAAGGCCAGATCAGCTGGAACTGATGCTCAGGATTTTCAGCTGTGCGGCTGGTGACATATTTGGGCGTATGGCAGCTTGCGCAACCTGTCTCGTAAAATACCTTTTTCCCAGCAAGCACTTGGGCGTCAGTTGCATTACGACGCGCTGGTACGGCAAGGTTTTGAGAATAGAACACCACAAGGTCCAGAACCGGATCTGGCGCCTCTGAAACACCAAGATGCTCCTGCTCACCATGCGCCTGTTCAAAGCACGCCGTCTGGGCTTCAGTGCAATCTCCATAATTGCGCAGGTCATACGGTGTCGAAATGCCGATATCGCCTGCAAAAGCGCCAGCAGATTGAGATTGCACGGTCGCGTTCAGGGCTTTCCAGCCAAAGCGGCCAACCTGCTTGGTGTCAGGGTCAGCAGGGTTCACCCAGCTTACACGGCCAGAAATGCCATCACCGTCAGCATCCTCCGGATCAGCCTGAGAGGTGATGTCGGTGTCTGCAATCGCTTCCAGCAGGCCAAGGCCAATCATTGGCGGTGCAACACGAGCCGAAATCAGCGCATGCTCAGACATCGGTCCATAAGCCAGATTTTCAATAGTGTAGGTTGGCTTGCGTAAAGAGGCGGTCTCACCTTCAGAAAGATCAATCTTGATCTCTTCATAGGTGATCTTCATCTCACCTTCTCCGGGCACGCCAGGCACGCCAAAGTTCTGCAGCTGGCCACCATAGGTCGGCTCGGGAAGGAGAGGCACTTCACCGCTCTCAATCAGAGCCCGCTCTTCCGGCGTGGAAGGGGCAACTGAGAGGCGCATGAAGATGGAAACTGGGCGTTCGTCATCAACCGGCGGGCGCCCGCGCCCTGCTTTCGGGTGACAGCTTTCGCAGGCGCGGGCATTAAACAACGGGCCAAGACCGTCAGAGGCGCGCGTAGAACTCGGGGTCGACACCCAGAATTTCTGGAACAGGCTCTCACCCAGACGGAAGTCCTGATGCTGCTCGAAAGGGAGGTTAGCACTTGGGTAGGTAAAGACAGCGCGATTGAGAGGCTTCCGGGTCGTTGTTTTTCCCGCTTGCATCAACTCAAAATTTTCAGCTTTGGAGAAATCAGTCGGTGCCTTCAAAACCCGGCTGACTTTCGCTTTATCCCCGTCACTGAGATCGGTACGCTGGTTCAGATCAACAGCAGAAGCGGCGGGAATGAGGAAGCTGGTAAAAGCGGTGGTAGTGGCTATCACTCCTGCACGACGGCGAAGTGTGGCTGGAACCATTCCTGGCATAACGGGTGCCTGTATTTACATAGGCCTTCGCAAAAACGCTAAAACACGCAAATGAACGCACATAACAACGCAAACAAAAGGCGAGGGGGATAAGTCCCGCACGAGGTGTCTCGTGCGGGACTGGATATCTTATTCGAATACTGCAGAAGGGTTGTCGAGGCTGTCGGAGCCTTCGAATGCAATATTTTCCAGCTTCAGCACCTGAACAGCGCGCTGAATGGAAGATGTCTGGTCAACCAGGCTATCGATAGCAGCCTGTACCACTGCGTTACCCTCTGTGTTTCCTTCACCAATCATCTGGTCATAGGATTCAGTGGTTTCAGCGCGGGTTTTCATGGCTGTAAAGGTGCCGAGGGAAGCATTCAGCTTGCCTTCCAGCTCAGTTGAAACAGCGGAATCTGCCTTTGCAAGCAAGTCCTTAAGGGAAGCACCCTCAACAACAGAACCGTCAACGCGGGTGTATTTACCCTGGAATACGTTGTTGATGCCAACCACGTCGTTGTAGTGAGACATGTGGGTGTTGTCAGAGAAGCAATCATGCTCTTCTTCAGGATCGTTCAGCATCAGGCCGAGCTTCATGCGCTCACCAGCCAGTTCACCATAAGACAGGGAACCCATGCCGGTCAGGATGGTTGCGATGCCTGCAGCTTCGCCTTTGTCAGCCAGCTCTTTACGTGCTGCGCCGTCGGCTTTCCATGCTGCAACCATCTCTTCCAGATCGGTGATAAGCAGCTTCGTTGCAGCCTGAAGGTAGTCTGCACGGCGCTCACAGTTGCCGCCGGTGCAATTTGCAGTGTCGAAGTCAGAAGCAGGACGGTTGCCAGCACCTTTCCCCGTTCCGTTCAAATCTTGTCCCCACAGCAGAAATTCAATTGCGTGGTAACCGGTCGCAACGTTTGCTTCCACTTCACCAGCTTCCTGAAGCTGTTCAGCAAGCAGCGCAGGGGTGATTTCGGTGGCGTCGATTTCTTCGCCAGCAACAGTCAATTTAGTGTTTGCAATGATGTTCGCTGCGTAAAACGGGTTCTCTTCGGACTCATTGCCGTAAGCACCATCAACGTAGTCGATCAGACCCTCGTCAAGCGGCCAGGCGTTGACCTTGCCTTCCCAGTCATCAACGATCGCGTTACCAAAGCGGTAAACTTCTGTCTGCTGGTATGGGTTACGAGCTGCAATCCATGCGCGGCGTGCGGCCTTCAGGTTGTCTTCAGTTGGCTCTGCGACAAGCGCGTCCACTGCACCCTGAAGGGTCCTCGCAGTTGTCAGAGAGTCTTCAAACGCTGCCTGGGCGATGTCGCCGTAGGTTGCAAGAACGTCAGAAGGAGTTGCAGCGACAGCAACAGTAGAAAGGCTGCCGAGTGCTACAGTGCCGAGCAAAGCGCCACGGATAAAGCTCATTGTAATCCCCTTAAATGTGCAGTGAATTCGCCTCGCGCTGCGAGCGGAAAATCCGGGCTGCACGAATTCAGTTTGCCAAATGTTGTCACGCCCTAAAGCGTGAGAAAACTGCGGCTATTTCATATTCCTGACTATTGTTGTCAAGTTTAAAAACGTGCACTTTCAGTAGTTTAGAGTATTTCTAAATATGAGTTTCAGTTGCAACTTATTGTCATTAAAAGCTTTTCCGCACTTTTGCAGTTGCAAATCATTCGCATAAATAAATGGGATAATATTGGGAAAATACGCGAATCCCCGGCTCAACTGTTACCGTTTGTTTGGCATATCTTGACTTCGCAGCACCTATGCGCTCTTACGGAACCTTCTTCAGGTACATTGCATTTAATTGGCATCAATCAGCCAGTCTGTCTGCACCAACAACGATAAGAACAGGGTATGGCAGCTCGATTAAACACGCTTGCTCAATTGATACTTCGTGGCTGGAAAGCAAACGCATTTCGCTTGCTGCTGGTTCACTATGCCTTCGTTTTTCTCGGTGCAGTTGCAATCACACCTATTGTTGCTGGTATCGGCAACTTCGTTATTGGCCTTTCCGGCAATGCGGTGCTGGCCGATTATGAGATCGCGTCTTTCTTTCTGTCGCCGATTGGGCTGCTCGGTGCGTTCTTCTTTGTCGTCGTCTTCATCGCCATGGCACTGCTTGAGCAGGTCGCTCTGCTCGCGGTGCTGGACAGGCAGGAAAGCGCGTTCCCTGCTGCACGTAATGCTCTGTTCTCAACGCTCAGCATGTTTCCCCGCCTTGGTATGTTTACATGGCGGCTGACACAACGCTTAGTGATGGCAATGATCCCAGGTCTTGTCATTATCGCACTGAGTATACTGATCTTTTTGCAAGAGCATGACTTCAGCTACTACCTCCAGTTTCAACCCGTTGAGTTCTGGATGGCTGCCTTCTTCATCGGAATTGGGGTGGCACTGGTTATCGTTATGCCACTCTACGCGATCCTCGTCTGGGGGCTGTCTTTGCCGCTCGTGGTGCTGAGAGATCATCCTGTTGGCTCCGCCTTTTCGCGGGCCCGGTTCCTCTCGCGTGGCCTCCGTCCTGTCTTTGCAGGTGCCGTCTCGCTGTGGTTGCTTCTGGACATCCTCATCCATGCGTTCTTCCTGATCTCGCTGGAACTGATCGGCTCCTACGCCATTTCGTTTGGGGAGAGCTCCCCCGAGACATTGGCAGCGATCCTGGGCAGCCTCGTCGTGCTTCTGTTGGTGGGCAATACGCTGATCAGTGGCGTGATGTCTGGCACTATGGCGTTGCTTTTCAAGGCAGCTTTGTTCGTTGCCGATGGAAAAGGGCACACGTTTTCCGAGGTGCCGCATACGCCAAAGCTGGAGAGTAAGTGGGCCAACCCACTGACACCTATGCGCCTTGCCGCTCTCATTGGAGTGGTCGGAACCATCGTGGTGCTGACAGGGACGTATTGGGTCTCAGCTGATCTGCCGCAAAAAGATGTCCTGATCATCGCCCACCGCGGGGCCTCCGCGCACGCGCCGGAAAACACCATAGCAGCGCTGGAGCGAGCAATTGAGGACAAAGCCGACTGGATTGAGGTCGATGTTCAGGAAGCCGCGGACGGCTCCGTGGTCATCGCCCACGACAGCGACTTCATGCGCCTGATCAGCAAGCCAGCCAATGTCTGGGACCTGACACTGGAAGAAATCCAGGCTCTCGATGTGGGCGGATGGTTTGGGATGGAGTTCCAGGGTGAACGCGTCCCAACGCTTCGCGAGGCACTTGAGATTGTGAGGGGGAAGGCAGTTCTCCTCATCGAGCTCAAATATTATCCCCGCAGCCGCAACGAACACCTCGAAAACGAGGTCGCCCGCATCATCACGCAGGCTGACATGGAAAACGACATAGCAATCATGTCGTTAGAGCGATCAGCCCTCACAAGAATGCGAAAATTAGAACCAAATTGGAACATCGGCCTTCTTACCGCCACATCTATCGGTAATTTCTCCGAACTCAAAGGAAACTTCGTAGCCGTCTCCTCCGCCTCCGCCTCTTTGAACTTCATTAGAAGAACACAAGAGACCGGTAAGCAGGTTTTCGTCTGGACGGTTAACAATCCGTCTACCATGTTGCGCTACATCTCCATGGGCGTAGATGGAATTATCACGGATGATCCTGCACTGGCGCGTAACACCTTGGAAGAATATAAAGAAATGAACCAGTTCGAGCGGTTATTACTTCATACTTCTGTCCTGTATAATCTGAGCTTGAACTGACACTTAGACCGTAAGAATCTAGTATATGCCGTATCTTCTAGTAGTGTTTATGGGCGCGTTGCTGACTGCCCTCTCGATGACCAATTCTGCGACTTCCAAGCCGCCAGTATTGCTGCTGGGAGACCGCGACACTGTCAATGCGATTGTTGCCGAGGTTAACCTCCCTGACGACCGCCGTGGCCTCGTGCATGTCATTTTGGAAGATGCTCGTGTCAAAGCAGAGCGCCTGGATAGCCCAATTCTGCCGATTTCTGCCAGTGCAGAACCTCTCGTGGAGCTTCCTGCTGACAAGTTTTCACTTGAGCAACTGGATGTCGAAACGCGCAGTGAGCTCGTTGAAGTTCTCGATGAAGATCAAATGTCCGAGTTACATCGCGCAATAGAAGTGGTTTTGGCGAGTACTGATACCGTTAGCGTAGATTAATCTGAAATACTACGCTATCTACCTGAAGTAACAGGCCTATTACTCATCATCTTCGTTATCGTCCGGAATAGCAAGATCCACCGCTCCTCCTACGACACTTGTTCCAACCTTTGCAGTTGTTGTTACTGCAGTTGTAGCAACAGAGACCGCAGCTCCCCCGACTGAAACCACGGCACACCCAGAAATTCCGAGTAATACTGTAAAGATACTGGCTGTTATCGCGGTAAGTTTCATTCATTCCCCTCAAAAAACTGTCGTGAACCTCCTTAAAGGTCACCTATTTCACTTAAATTTGAGGGGTAAGAATTACGATTTCCCTACTTAATCCCTGCGCGCATGAAGCTCTGCACAAATTGTCTCTGAAACAGCAGGAAAGCGATCAACAGCGGACCTGATGTCATGAGCGTTGCTGCGTTGATAACGCTCCACTCCACACCTCCATCAACCGCGGCAAAGATAGAAAGCCCAACAGTGACGGGACGCGTCTCTACCGAGTTGGTGATAATCAGAGGCCAGAGGAAATTGTTCCAGTGGTGGCTGACTGAAACAAGCCCGTAAGCGAGGTAGGTCGGAATTGCCAGCGGCACGTAAACCTTCCAGAGCACTATTAAAGGTCCGGCGCCCTCAACGCGTGCGGCTTCATCTAACTCTCGCGGAATAGTCTTAAATGTCTGTCGCAGAAGAAAGATTCCGAACCCAGATGCCATATAGGGCAAGCCAATTGCTACGATGGTGTCTATCAGGCCAAGGTTTCGGATCATCTTGTAATTCTCGACAATCAGGATATCCGGCATCACAAGCAGCTGTAAAAGCACCAGAGTGAATAGGATATTTGAGCCGGGAAACTCAAAGCGTGCAAAGGCATAAGCTGCCAGAGTGCCCAAAACAAACTGCGCTATCAAAATGATCGTCACCAGCATGGCCGTGTTCAGGAAGTACTGAGCAAATGGAGCTGCTGACCAGGCTTTAGTGAAGTTCTCCAAAGTGAGCGGTGCAAACAACTCGAAGTTGGCTTCATAAGCTGCTGGATGGAATGCAGTCCAGATCGCATAGAGCAGAGGCAGGGCCCATAAGATCGCCAGTGTCCATGCTCCGAACGTGTTGAGAGCACGGTCAAAATCGAACTGGCGTGGACGTGTTGCTTCAACAGTGTTGGAAAGAGATAAGTCGCTCATCTGTAGTGCACCCGACGATCCATGAAGAAGAATTGGCCGATCGCAATGATCGAAAGAAGCGCCAGCATCACGACAGTCAGCGTGGCGGCATAAGAGGTTTGCCAGTACTTGAAGGCGACCTCGTAAATATAAAAGAGCAGCAAAGACGATGCGTTATCTGGCCCTCCGCCTGTCATGGTGAAGATGTGATCCACCAGACGGAAAGAATTGATAACAGCGTTGATAGATACGAACAAAGTTGTTGGCATAAGCAAAGGCCATGTGATTTTCCAGAAGAAGGTCCAACGACTTGCCCCTTCAATATCAGCAGCTTCTTTGTAGGAGGGTGGAATAGCTTGTAGTGCTGCCAGATAGAAGATCATGAAGAACCCGGCTTCTTTCCAGATAGTCACAACCATCATGCAAATCAGCACTGTTTCCTGCTGGCCCAGCCATGAGTTCTCGGGAAGCCCGAAGACGCCCATGCGGATCTGGTCGATCAACCCAAAGCCCGGTGTATAAAAGAACAGCCAGATATTTGCGACCGCGATCAAAGGCAACACGGTCGGCGCAAAGAACGACATGCGTACAAGGCTACGTCCCTTGAGCTTGTCATTCACCCAGATGGCCATCAGCAGGGAGATGCCGATAGAAGCTGGAATGGTTGCCATCGCATACCAAAGGTTATTGACCAGCACTTTCCAGAAGGTTGGGTCCGCCATCAACTCCTCATAGTTCTGCAATCCAACAAACTTAGCTGGCCTGCGCCCACGCGGAGTGGAGAAGAAGCTATTGATGATAGTGGTGATGGCCGGGAAGTGGGTAAACGCGAACAACATCACCATTGCTGGAGTGAGCAAAAGCCACGCGTAAATCCACTGCATACGTCTGGTCATCGGGCAACCTCTTGGAAAATGCTGGAGCGAGGCATAGAACGGCTGCGCCTCGCTGGGTCATGCGAAATCAATGTGGTTTAGCGGTACTCAGAAAGAATACGGTCCGCTTCTGCTTGGGCACTTTTCAGGGCTTCTTCCGGTGTTTTCTTACCGGTGATTGCAGCGTGCAGGGCGTCGTTGAAGACACGGGTCACGCGCTGGTTCTGGTACGTGGAGAGTTCTGCAACGGCGTGCTTCAGCTGCTCACGAGCAACGAGTGCTGGCGGGAAGTCAGCTGCATAAGCCTTCATCTCGTCAGTCTCCCAAGCAGCTGGAGACGGCGCAACGTAGCCAGTCGCCATAGACCACTTCGCAGCCTGTTTCGGAGCAGTGATCCACTTCACGAAGTCTACAGATGCCTTTTTCTGCTCATCGCTGGAATCTTTGAAGATGTAGAAGTTACCACCACCGGTCGGTGCGCCGCGACGCTTGTTGGCTGGCAACATAGCAACGCCGAAATCGAACGGAGCGTTGTTGCGCACGTTGGTCAGGTTACCAGTGGAGGTCCACATCATAGCGGTATTGCCTTCAAAGAAGGCCTTTGGAGTAGCACCCCATTCGATGATGCCTGGAGCCATCACACCATGCTTGCCAGAAAGGTCGACAAGGTACTGCAGAGCTTCAACAACCTTTGGATCGTCAAAGTTGGTCTTGTTCCCTTCAGCGTTCGCCAGAATAGCGTCATTCTCGGTGGTCAGGCCCTGGAACAGCCAGTATGGGAAACCAGAGGAAGGAATGCGCACGCCCCACTGGGTGACGTTGCCGGAAGTGTCTTTCTTGATCAGCTTCTGGCTCATGGAAACCATTTCTTTCCATGTTGCAGGTGCTTTTTCAGGATCCAGACCCGCCGCTTTAAAGGCTTCCTTGTTCCAGTAGAGAACTGGAGTGGAACGCTGGAATGGAATACCGTAAGTCTTCCCGCCAGTCTGCGAGTTTTCCATGAAGGCAGGATAGAAGCTGTTCAGCCACTTCTTGTCTTCGTCAGAGTTTGCCACATCATCAAACGCAATGATCACGTCTTCATCGATCAGAGTGAACATGTCGACTGACAGGATTACAGAGAGCTGCGGAGGGTTGCCGCCACGCGCTGCGGTCAGTGCTTTGGATACAGTATCCTGATAAGAACCGGCATAAACAGCGTGGATATTCACATCAGGATGAGCAGCCGCATATTCTGCTGTCAGTTCTTCAATTGTTGTCGCAGCTGTACCGCCAACAGCCACAGGAAAATAGAATTGCAGATCAACCGCATGAGCGCTGATCGCAGTACCAAGGGATAGAGCAGCAACAGAAGCTGCCAGACCTAAAGACTTGAAAATGGATTTCATAGGTTTATATCCTCAAATTGCCCTAGTAATTGGGGCACTCCAATGCGCTGATGCGCGTTTTTCAAGCCGGCTCGAATTGCACCTCGACCGGCTTGAATTCTTCCCGGCGCTTGCCGGTATCTCTCTGAAAACTTGCAGGAATTTTATTATCCCAGGCCAGGCCAATGTTCTGCCCCGGGCTCAATTCGGTGCTGCCTTTCACGCGAACAAGCAGCTTTTCACCGCCAACAGAACAATTAGCCAGCGTATCTGCCCCCATGTATTCAAGGCTTATCACCTGGGCCGGAACGCCGTTTTCACCAGTTAATCTGATGTCCTCCGGGCGCAGGCCCAGCAAACATCCTTTTGGTGCATCAGGCAGCAGGGATTGAGCCGTGACAGGGGTGACAGAACGAACCTTATCCAGCTCCACAATGTTCATCGGCGGAGTACCAATGAAGCGCGCTGTAAACACGCTGGCAGGGCGCTCATAGATCACTTTTGGTGTTGCAACCTGCTCAACCTCACCTTTGTTCATCAGCACCACCTGATCGGCCATGGTGATGGCTTCTGTCTGGTCATGAGTCACATAAACCATTGTCAGCCCAAGCTGCTGCTGTAGTGCTCTCAGCTCTACGCGCATCTCCTGACGAAGCTTGGCATCAAGGTTGGAGAGGGGCTCATCCATCAGGCAAACAGGCTTTTGTGAAACGATGGCGCGGCCTAGAGCAACCCGCTGTTGCTGCCCTCCAGAGAGCTGGGATGGCTTCCGGTCCAACAACTGAGAAATCCCGAGAAGATCAGCTGCAGTCTTCAGCCGCTCATCCCGCTCCGCTCTGCCTACTTTGCGCACTTTGAGCCCAAACAGAATGTTTTCAGCCACAGAGATATGCGGAAAGAGCGCATAGTTTTGGAACACCATAGAGATATCGCGCTGGGCGGGGGAATGATAAGTCACATCTCTCCCGCCTATTGTAATTTGCCCGGAAGTCGCTTCTTCCAGCCCGGCAATCAAGCGCAATGTCGTGGATTTGCCGCATCCACTAGGCCCCAACAAAACCGTAAAACTTCCACCATTCACGGACAGGTTGACATTGTTGACTGCTGTTGAGTCTCCCCAGGACTTGGTCAGGTTTGAGAGTTCTAGGCGAGCTGGATGGTTCAGGTTGCTCATAGAGTAGGCTCCTGTTTGCAGATTACGAGCTCTGCAGATGACTTCTCAATTATTGAAAGGATTGAAGCTGGCGGAGTTTCTTCGCAAAAGATCTTCGAAACATCAGTCAGAAAGCCAGCGCGAACATGGGCGAGGCGACCGAACTTGGAATGGTCCAGAACAAGAAATGATTGACGACAGTTCGCCAAAATGGCCTGACGGGCAGTGGCTTCATCCTCGTTGAAGTCGAGGAGGGTGCCATCGCTATCCACGCCAGCAACGCCGAAGATGCCGACGTCGAACTTGTAGTTTTTGAAGAAACCTTCCGCGCTTGAACCAAGAACGTCTAGGTCGCCATGACGCAATCGGCCTCCTGCAATCGTAACTTCGCTGGAAGTGTTCCGTAGTGCTGCAATGGCTACGTTCATGTTGTTCGTGAAGATCTTCAACCCCTCATGGGTATCAAGTGCTTCTGCAACAATCTCGGGCGTCGTGCCGATGGAAAAAGCAAGTGTTGCACCATCGTCGATGTACTCTGCAACAGAGTTCCCAATCGCGTTCTTTGCTTCAAAATTGAGGATCTTTCGGGCTTTGTAGGTGATGTTGCCCCGGTTTGCCGGAACCTCTACGCCACCATGAACCCGTCTCAAAAGCCCCAGTTCGCTCAAGCGGTTTATGTCTCGACGGATCGTCTGGGTGGTAACCGCAAACTGCTCCGACAACGAGTCTACGCTCGCGAAACCATTGGACCGCACGAGAGAGATGATCTCTGATTGTCTTGTACTGAGCGCTGTTTCCATCACAAAAGTCTGCTTCAATCTGCAAATATGCTGTTCATATGAACGTCTACTATGTTCATATGAAACTTATGTGATATCTCAGACTAATAAAAGTGAAGCTTGTTTTGGCTAGTTTTCTAGGTACTTATACCGACTCACTTAAACAAAAAAGCGCGTCCTGTTAGCAGAACGCGCCCCAAATCATCCAGATTTTGATAAGACTCAGGTGAGTTGAGTGAAGAATTTTAAGCGAGCCTTATGGGCTTCTGCGATGTGGTGACGTGCAGCTTTGTCTGCACGGTCACAATCTCGCTTGGAAATTGCATCCACAATCTCAGCATGTTCCTCAATCGCTAGACGACGACGGTCATCATCCGTCAGGGTAGTGCCCGCGAGCAGCAGCAAAGATAGGCGCATATGATCAATCTGCTCAACCAGATAACGGTTGTGGGAAGCGAGATAGAAGCGGCGATGGAACTCACGGT
Organism: Pseudovibrio sp. W74; assembly: GCF_001623085.1. Lineage (NCBI taxonomy): Bacteria > Pseudomonadati > Pseudomonadota > Alphaproteobacteria > Hyphomicrobiales > Stappiaceae > Pseudovibrio > Pseudovibrio sp. W74. Next base: position 43,708 of record NZ_LMCJ01000004.1, on the reverse strand, counting down.
TGGTCTTGATCAGGCGCTCCGCATCCGCAAGGTTCTGCATGTCGGACTCGACCATTTCCTGCAGAATTTCGATCTCAGCGCTTGAGGCGTGCTGCGCAGCTAGGCGACCAGCAGTTCCTTCCAGCACTTCTCGCAGATAGTACAGTTCGCTGATCTGGTTATGGTCCAGACTAGGAATGACCATGCCGCGGTTCGGTTCATGAACAGCAAGCCCTTGTGCCTCAAGGCGCTTCAGGCCTTCCCGGATAGGTGTGCGGCTGACACCGAATTTCTCTGCCAGTTCAGCTTCTCTCAAGCGACTGCCGGGTTTCAGCTCACGGCTCTCAATCGCTTTAATGAGACGGCGGTAAATCTCAGCTCCATTGGGTGAATTGGCAGTCACATCTTATTCCCGGGATTAGTAAAGGCTTAGTTTGTAGCTTCTACATGCCAGCCTTCTTAAAGACGGGCAGGGCCACATAGGGGTCCTGCCAGTTTCTGTATCAAATTTCAATCAGGCATAGCACAGCCTAGTTAATAACTAGCATGCCTAAGTTGTATCTGGCTTACGCGCCACCAGCAGGCCAAGGGCCGTGGAAGCCGGAGCCTTCTTTGTCCGTGCGTTCAAAGCCATGCTGACCGAAGAAGTCGCGCTGACCTTGAATCACATAGGCAGCAGTCCGCTTCTGACGGATCATGTCAAACGAACCAAGCGCTGCTGAAAGAGCAGGCGTAGGCACGCCGTTGGTGATGCTCAAGCTCAGCATATCGCGCAGACCAGGAACAGCATCTTTCATACGTTCAGCAATAGCAGGAGCCAGGTAGAGAGATTTCAGGTCAGGATTTTCATCATATGCCTGCGCAATTTCATCCAGGAAGCGTGAGCGGATAATGCAACCCTGACGCCAGATGCGAGCGATGTCACCCATTGGCAGATCCCAGCCGTTTTCCTTGCCGCCAGCAGCCAGCACAGCAAAGCCTTCAGCGTAGGCTGCAATTTTACCTGCAATCAGAGCGCGTTCACAGGCATCAATGCCTTCCTGCTTGAGTTCCCAAGTCAGCACTGCATCAGACTGCGGGTATAGTTCTGCAACTTCCTGACGGAGTGCGCGACTTGCAGACATGCAACGCGCTGCAACAGCTGCATCAATACCAGTTGCCGGAACGCCAAGCAGATGCGCTTCGACAGCGGACCAGCGACCAGTGCCTTTTTGACCAGCAGTATCCAGAATAACATCCAGAATTGGCTTGCCGCTCTCCTCATCAATCACACCCATAACGTTTGCGGTGATCTCAATGAGGTAAGACGCCAGCGGGCCTTCATTCCATTTGGAGAAGATCTCTGCTTGCTCCTGAATGCTCAGGTGAAGGGTCTCGGTGAGCACTTCGTGCACTTCAGCAATCATCTGCATGTCAGCGTATTCAATGCCGTTGTGCAAAGTCTTCACAAAGTGGCCAGCGCCTTCAGGACCCATCAAAGCAACACAAGGTTCGTCATTGTGCTTTGCTGAGATCGCTTTCAGGATAGGTTCGATACGCCCGTAAGCGGCTTCAGAAGCACCAACCATGATGGATGGACCAAAGCGAGCGCCTTCCGCGCCACCAGAAACGCCCATGCCAACAAAGGTGAATGGCGTGTCGGCCAGTTCTTTGTAGCGGCGATTACTGTCGTGGAAGTCGCTGTTGCCTGCATCAATCAGAATGTCACCGTCTTTCAGATGGTCTTTCAGAACAGAAATCTGCTGATCAACTGGCTCGCCTGCGGGAACCATCAAAATGATAGGACGAGGGGCTTTGATGTTCGCTACCAGCTCTTCTGTGCTGTAGCAGGGAATAAACATGTCTTTGAGGTGTCCAGCCTTCTCCATGAAAGCTTGGGTTCCCTCTGCAGTACGGTTGAACACCGCTACTTTATAGCCATTGTCTGCGATATTAAGAGCCAGATTGGCTCCCATGACGCCTAGTCCAACAAGGCCGATATCCGCCTGTGTCATCAATACTCTCCGCGCTGCAAGTGGTGCACAGACGCGCGCAACAAACCTAATCCAATAGCTAACTTGGCGATTGTATGCGCTTGTGCATCAGAAACTAGGTCTGTGGCATAGGTGAAAAACAGGTTTTTGCCAAGGTGAGAATAAGGAAATTCCGCAAAAGCCTAATAAAACTGCCGAAATAAAGCTTTTGCGGGATCAGCACTATTTCAGGTGTTTGGAAAGCACTTCTTTTGCTGCCGTTTCCAACGCCACTGCGGACGCTTGCAGCTGACTGCGTTCCAACTCATCCATACTAGGGAAGAGGGTCGCTTCAATACCATCAGCACCCAGCACTCGCGGCACTGAAAGGGCCGTGTCCCTCACGCCAACAATCTCTTCATTGACGATGGAAAGGCTGATGACAGCATGTTCATTTGTCGCAATAGCCTTCACGATGCGGGAGAGCCCTGCGCCAATGCCGTAGTTGGTTGCACCCTTGCCTTCGATGATCGAATAGGCAGCGTAACGAACACCATGGTCAATGCGGTCACGAACATCTTGAGTGATTGGCTTGTTGATCTGCTCGGCAAAGGTAAACAATGGCGTATTACCAGCTTTGGCGCCAGACCAGACAAGCACTTCACTGTCGCCGTGCTCACCAAGCACGTCCGCGTGAACAGAAGTTGGCGTAATTCCCAGATGTTTACCCAATAAAGTACGGAACCGTGCAGTATCCAGAATTGTCCCTGAGCCGATAACGCGATTGCGCGGCAGACCAGAAATCTCGGTCGCAACCTGAGTCATGATATCAACCGGATTGGTTGCGATGATCAGGATTGCATTTGGTGCATACTTCAGCACCTCAGGAATGACTTTTGCAAACACACCAGCATTGCGTGCCAACAGCTCAATCCGAGTTTCACCCGGTTGCTGGTTAACACCAGCCGCAATCACAACAACGGCAGCGTCTTTCAAGTCACTGTAATCGCCGCCAATAACACTCATCGGGCGTGCAAACGGGGTCGCGTGAAGAATATCTTCAGCTTGAGCAATAGCGAGTTTTGGATTGTAATCGACGAGCACAATTTCGTTGCCCACACCGTTCATGGCCATGGCGTAGGCTGCAGTACTTCCAACAGCGCCAACACCAACTACACCGATTTTCATAGGGCCATCCTTTTCTCGCCGTTTGCAGGGCATCCTGCTGGCTTTTATAATATTATGCCTGTCTCCTAGACAGTTGCTCTAGGGAATGCAATTCCCTCAAGCGTGACATATCAGCTCGCATGCTTACTTCTGGCATTTCGGACAAAAGAATGTTGAGCGCCCATTCTGGACCTTCCGTTCAATGACGCCAGCACACTTGGGAGTTCGGCAAGCTTCCCCCTCGCGATCATAGACAGAGAAGTTGTGCTGGAAGTATCCGAGAGAACCATCCGCTTGCCGGTGATCCTTCAAGGAAGAACCGCCGGATTTTATCGCTTCCTGCAAGACTTCCCGAATATGCTTGGAAAGCTCGTCGGCCTTTTTGAGCGGCTTGCCGGATTTGCCCGCAAGTGTGGATGCGCTGTTGAAAGGACTTAACCCCGTTCTCCAGAGTGCTTCACACACATAAATGTTACCCAGTCCTGCGACGAACTTCTGATTGAGCAAAGCTGCTTTAAGAGAGGTCTTCCGGTTCTCAAACAGCTTGGCGAGGTAGGCTCCATCCAGCTCATTGCCAAGTGGTTCGATCCCCATATCGACAAACATCGGGTGTGTCGCCAGCTCGCTGCGAGGAATGAGCACCATAAATCCAAAGCGCCGCGGATCATTATAAATGATCTTTACGATCGTCTCCTGATCAGCTGGGCGAACATGGAAAATCACATGGTCATGCTGAGGATGTTTGCCTTTTGCATGATACATTTCAACGGTTTGTGTTGGTTCTTGGTCAGCAGTCTCGATCCAGCGGAACGAACCCGACATGCCAAGGTGCATCACCAAAACATCACCGCTGTCCAGATCAAGCAATAGATATTTCGCACGGCGGCTGAAGGAAACAACTCTGCGATTTTCCAGGCGATCTACGAAATCATCGCCAAAAGGAAAACGAAGATCAGGTCGACGTTGTTCAACTCTGCAAATTGTTGCATTGTCAAAAAAAGGTGCTAGTCCACGACGGACTGTTTCAACCTCCGGTAATTCAGGCATAAGATATCCGTTGGTACAGTGGTTTGCTGCTGGGCAAAGATTACGTTCAACAATAGCGCTTTGTAACAAGCTGTACTATGTTCGCCCGCGAAATGGAGTGATTTGATTATGGCGCGTGAGTTCTCAACCCCTGAGCAGGCATCCGTAACAGACCCGACTGAAATGGCAACTAGCTTCGGGTTTCGCACAGTTCGCGAAGGTGAAAAGCAGGATCTGGTGGATGATGTTTTCCACAAAGTGGCGTCCCGCTATGACCTGATGAACGACCTCATGTCTGGTGGAATGCATCGTCTCTGGAAAGATGCGATGGTGTCCAGCATGAACCCACCAAAGAATGGCGCCCGTGAATGGCGACATCTGGACGTGGCTGGTGGGACTGGAGACATCGCAACTCGCGTTGTTGAGCGTTCTAACCGGACAATCAAATCAACCGTTTGCGATATCAACGGATCAATGCTGGGTGTCGGCAAAGACCGTGCAAGCGCTGCTGGCCTTTCAGAAAACATCGAGTTCATTCAGGGGAACGCAGAAGAGCTGCCTTTCCCGGACAAGCACTTCGATGCCTACACCATCGCATTCGGTATCCGTAACGTCCCACAAATCGAAAAAGCACTGCAAGAGGCTCACCGTGTGCTTAAACGCGGCGGTCGCTTCATGTGCCTTGAGTTCTCACAGGTAGACGTGCCAGCACTTGATAAGGTCTATGATCTGTTTTCCTTCCACGCCATTCCAAAAATCGGGCAGGCGGTGACAGGTGACGGAGACCCATACAGCTATCTTGTAGAATCTATCCGCAAGTTTCCAAATCAGGAACGTTTTGCGCAGATGATACGTGATGCAGGTTTTGAGCGTGTCACCTATCGAAACTACACTGGCGGTATCGCTGCACTTCACTCCGGTTGGAAAATCTAACCAGTTATGATCGCAAATATTGTGCCATTTATGCGTCTGGTTTTCGCGGGTTATGTTATGGCCCGCGAAGGTGTGTTCGGACTCGTTTCTCTGCCAGATCTCCCTCCCGGACCGCGCCTGGCTATTGGCGTCGCACGTATGCTTGAGCGTCGTGGCATTGAGAAAAAAGATGCTGCAGCACGCCTGACAGATGCGCTGAACCGCCTTGGTCCCTCCTACATTAAGTTGGGGCAGTTTCTTGCGACACGCCCGGATGTGGTTGGCAAGGAAGCGGCAAAGGAACTGTCTGCACTTCAGGACAATGTTCCGCCATTTCTGACGCAGTACGCACGCAAAACAGTCGAAGAACAGCTTGGCAAAACAGTCGAAGATCACTTTGAAGAGTTTGGTGAACCAGTCGCAGCTGCGTCGATTGCACAAGTACACCCTGCGTACTTCCGAAATCGCGACGGTGAACTGGAAAAAGTAGCTGTTAAAGTCCTGCGCCCGGGTGTTGAGCGTGGGTTTAAGCGCGACTTGAAGAGCTTTTACCTTGCAGCGCGCCTTGCTGAACGCTTTAGTCCGGCAAGCCGCCGCCTTCGTCCGCTTATGATGGTTGAGACCTATGAGCACGCTGTCATTTTGGAAATGGACCTGCGTATGGAAGCCGCAGCTCTTTCTGAAATGGGTGAAAACAGCAAGGACGACAAAGATTTTCGCGTTCCCAGTGTGGACTGGCCCCGCACCTCTCGTTCCGTGCTCACCATGGAATGGATTGACGGTGTAAAGCTTTCCAATCTCGAAGGTATCGAAGAAGCTGGACATGACCTGGCTGAACTAGGCAATAAAGTGATCCAGACTTTCTTGCGCCATGCCGTACGTGACGGTTTTTTCCACGCGGACATGCATCAGGGCAATCTCTTCATTGAACCGGATGGAACTCTGGTAGCAGTCGATTTAGGGATCACAGGGCGTTTGGGGTTGTCTGAGCGCCGCTTCCTGGCAGAAATTCTCTATGGCTTCATAACTCGCAATTACCTGCGAGTTGCCGAAGTTCATTTTGAAGCTGGGTATGTGCCTGCAGATCAGGACGTGAATATATTCGCGCAAGCAATTCGGGCGATTGGTGAGCCGATCCACGGGCATGATGCCAGTGAAATCTCAATGGCACGTTTGCTGACTCAGCTGTTTGAAGTGACTGAGATGTTCAACATGCACACTCAGCCTCAGTTGATCTTGCTACAGAAAAACATGGTTCTGGCAGAAGGTGTCGCCCGCTCGCTGAACCCGCATCTGGATATGTGGAACACGGCTGATCCTGTTGTAACCGGTTGGATTCAGAGAAACCTTGGCCCTATGGGACGCATCACAGACCTAGCAACAGGCGTGGCTGTTTTGGGTCGTCTGGCAAGTGATTTGCCGATTATTGCTGACCGTGCGAGCAAGTTTTCCAATCAACTGGAGTCGATGGCAAACAACGGCCTGAGATTCGATGAGGCAACCACAGATGCGATTGGCAGATCGGAAGCGAAGCATAGCCGGTCTGGACGTGTCGCACTTTGGGTCATTGCAATCGCTCTTTCAGCAATTGCTTACGGCATCCACCTCTAAGACATTCTGAGTTGAAACTATGAAAAACGGGAGTTGTTACGCTCCCGTTTTTTATTGGTTAGCCGGCTATATGCGAAAAAATCTAGAAATAATTGGATCATACTAAGTTACTGCATAAATTTATCTAAGTTTTATATAGTCATTGCAATTGATGATATGAATTGTAGGCGGGTTGTTGCTCAATAAAACGTGCTAAAAGCAAGATAGCTTAAGAGAAGTATTTGAGATTTCTAAGGGTCTACTCAAAACCTTCAGAGAGTTCTCGAAACAATTGTAAACTATCTTCCTGGAGGTGCCGCTGTGCCAGACAGTTCTGAATTGGGGACCCGTGAACGGTTACTTGATGCCGCAGAACGCTTGCTCGCTGAACATGGTCTTGCGGAAACTTCTGTAAGAATGATCACCGAAAAAGCCGATGCCAATGTTGCTGCAGTCAACTACCACTTTGGCAGCAAAGATGATCTCGTCAGGGCAGTCTTTATGCGCCGCCTTCGCGAAATTGACGATATGCGCATGCAGCGTCTGGATGCGCTGGAAGTTGGCGGGCGCGAACCCGATCTAGAAGAGATAACCCGAGCATTTATGGAGCCCTTGATTGTACAAGGGATCTCAAGAGACACCGGAAAGCTAGTGCCGTTTGTTGTTCTCATTCGTCAGGTCTTCTCTGATCCGGAGTCCGGCCAGAAGATCATGCACTCATGGGAGCCCCCGAGGATTATCCTTCGCATCACAAAGGCTCTGGCAAAAGCCACCAAGAGCGACATCCCAACAGGCCCTCGTGCTCAGTTGCTGATGATGCTCATGCACAGCGCAACGTTAGAGGCGCTTTACGTTGTGACCGGAGCGTCCAAAGGCCCTTACGATGAAGAAATGGATCAGGACGAGATAGTCGAAGGCACCATTCGTTTCGTGTCCAGCGGCATTCGTGCCTTCTTTATGGCTGGTGCGCTCGAAGAGGCCTGATGCTCTGGCTAAAATGGCGAGATGCGGCGGAGAGTCAGATTTAATCTGCCTCCGTCCTTAAGGAGGCTTGAGCTCCCACCCTGGATACGGTCAATGCCGTGGTAGCACAGTCGCGCTTCCCCTCCGAGTACAACAATGTCTCCTGAATTAAGCTTGAGTGATTGTGTCGGGCCCCCGCGCTTCACACCACCGAGCCGGAAAATTGCTGTGTCTCCGAGGCTGACCGAAACAACAGGGGCTTCAAATGTTTTTTCATCTCTGTCTTGATGCATGCCCATTTTTGCTGTTGCAGCATAATAATTCACGAGGCAGGCTTCTGGCGCTGCCGGGCAGTTGCCAACCTTGTTCCAAAGAGCCTGCAGGACCTCAGGGATAACAGGCCAGGGTTGACCGGTCTCAGGATGTTGAGATTGGTAGCGATAACCACTCCTGTCAGACACCCAACCCAATGTTCCAAGATTGGTCATCCGAACAGAAAATGGCTTTCCTGTTCGTGGCATCACGGGAGTGAACAATGGAGCTTCTTTGACGAGATATCTGAGTGTATCGACAAATTCCTTTTGCTCTTCCGAAGAGAAATATCCGGGCAGGTATTTGAAACCTTTAGGAAAGTCATCGCTCAATCGCATCTCGATATCTCTTTTAAGCCGGGCATATCTGCTGAAAAGACCGCTTATAAAAACGGAAAACTTGGAGAGATTTGCCGAAAGTGAATTTAACCCATATTCCTCAAAATAGTGGTTTCCCGGTTAAGGAGAACCACAAATGCACCTTCTACCTCCACTGCTTTCGGCTGTACTAAATATTTTTGCAGCATTTGTTTCACTCCTAATTCTGCTGGCGGTCATTGTAGCCATCGTTCTTTATGTAGTTGATCGCCGCCAACACAAAGACGCGATTCGGCATAATTACCCTGTTGTGGGCCGCTTCCGATCACTCTTCGCGTATTTAGGTGAATTCTTTCGCCAGTACTTCTTTGCAATGGATAGAGAGGAAATGCCGTTCAATCGTGCCGAACGCACTTGGATAGATCGCGCATCTAAGGCTGAAGGCAACACAATGGCATTCGGGTCCACAAAAAACCTCAACTTGCCGGGAACAGCGCTGTTTGTGAATGCTCCTTTTGCAAAACTGGAGAAGGAGATCGACGAACCAGAACCGCTTCTCATTGGTCCCTATGTCGAAAATCCATATGTGCCACCCAGTTATTTTAATATCTCTGGCATGAGTTACGGTGCAATTTCCCGTCCTGCGGTTCTCGCCCTTTCGCGAGGTGCAAAGATGGCAAAGTGCTGGATGAACACCGGAGAAGGCGGCTTGTCTCCCTACCATTTAGAAGGTGGCGCCGACATCGTCTTTCAAATCGGAACGGCAAAAAATGGTTGTCGGAATGATGACTCCACTCTCAATGAAGACAAGCTGAAAAAAATAACGGACAACGCTCAGGTCAAGATGGTCGAGATCAAACTCGCTCAAGGCGCCAAGCCCGGAAAAGGTGGTCTCTTGCCTGGCGGAAAGGTGACACCTGAGATCGCAGAAATTCGGGGTCTCAAAGTCGGGCAACCCTCGCATGCCCCAAATCGTCACCCTGAAATCAGCAATACGGGTGAGCTCTTAGATTTCATCAGTCGCGTTCGCAGCATCGCCAAGAAGCCTGTTGGCTTCAAGACCGTGATTGGATCGAGCCTTTGGGTGGAAGAGCTTTGTCGTGAAATCAATCACCGTGGAATCGAGCATGCACCTGATTTTATCACCATCGATTCGGCAGATGGTGGTACTGGTGCTGCGCCAATGCCCCTCATGGACAACGTAGGCCTAAGGATCTCAGAGGCCCTTCCAATCGTGGACCATGTCCTGCGAAAGCATGATCTGCGTGATCGTATTCGTATCATTGTTTCTGGAAAGCGAATTACGCCCTCAGCCGTTGCTTTGTCACTGTGTGAAGGTGCCGATTTTACGGTTACAGCTCGCGGCTTCATGTTCGCGTTGGGCTGCATTCAGGCTATGCGATGCAACAAGAACACATGCCCAACGGGTATCACCACGCACAATGAAGCACTTCAGGCCGGCCTTGATCCAACAGAGAAGAGCCACCGTGTTGCTGCCTATTGCCATAGTGTGCGGATGGAAGTCGATATGATTGCCCATGCTTGCGGCGTCGACGCGGCAAGGCAGCTTTCACGGGAGCACGTGCGCATCGTCCAAGAAAGTGGGCACTCTGTCTCTCTTGAAGAGCTCTATCCACAAACACCCTCTTAGAAATGGGGGTAACGTAGAAAACCGGGATGCAATAGAGGTGTTTTCTGTGGTTTTCCAAAGAAAAGTTCATTTTCTTAACTCAGAAAATGGCTTCGGGTAGATCTTGTGTCGATATATCGGGTCCTGTCCCTTGCAGGGGCAAGGGACCCCTCTTATATAGCCAATTGAAGTTTTCTTGCGTGTTTGCGACAACTCACGCAAGTGCAATGTATTGGGGACCGGTCGGATGCTGATCCGACATTATCCGAAGGCCTTTGGGGTTCGGGCGGTCTGCCGAAAGGAGAGTGAAAACATGGCAAAGGTCATCGGTATCGACCTCGGCACGACAAATTCGTGCGTATCTGTAATGGACGGCAAGGACGCCAAAGTAATCGAGAACGCAGAAGGTGCGCGTACTACCCCTTCTATGGTTGCGTTTTCTGACGATGGTGAGAAGCTTGTAGGTCAGCCAGCGAAACGCCAGGCTGTAACCAACCCAACAGACACCTTGTTTGCTGTTAAGCGTCTCATCGGTCGCCGTTTTGATGATCCGACCGTTGCAAAAGACAAAAAGCTCGTCCCATACGAAATCGTAAAAGCCGACAACGGCGACGCATGGGTTGAAGCTGAGGGTGAGAAGTACTCCCCATCCCAGGTTTCTGCTTTCATCCTGCAGAAGATGAAAGAAACCGCTGAAAGTTTCCTTGGTGAAAACGTCACCCAGGCCGTTATCACCGTTCCTGCATACTTCAACGATGCTCAGCGTCAGGCAACCAAAGATGCCGGTAAGATCGCTGGCCTTGAAGTTCTGCGTATCATCAACGAACCAACTGCAGCTGCCCTTGCATACGGCATGGACAAAAACGATGGTAAGACCATCGCAGTTTACGATCTTGGTGGTGGTACTTTCGACGTTTCCGTATTGGAAATCGGCGATGGCGTATTTGAAGTGAAGTCCACCAACGGTGACACCTTCCTCGGTGGTGAAGACTTTGACATGCGTCTGGTTGACTACCTTGCGGGTGAGTTCAAAAAAGAGCAGGGCATCGATCTTAAGAACGACAAGCTCGCATTGCAGCGCTTGAAAGAAGCTGCTGAAAAAGCAAAGATTGAGCTGTCCTCTTCTTCTCAGACTGAAATCAACCTGCCGTTCATCACAGCAGATGCTTCTGGTCCTAAGCACCTTACCCTTAAACTGACCCGCGCTAAGTTTGAGCAGCTCGTTGACGATCTGGTTCAGCGTACTGTTGCTCCAATGAAAGCGGCTCTTAAAGACGCAGGCCTTGCAGCTGGTGAACTCGATGAGGTTGTTCTCGTCGGTGGCATGACTCGCATGCCTAAGGTTCAGGAAATTGTTAAGCAGTTCTTCGGCAAAGAACCTCATAAGGGCGTAAACCCTGATGAAGTTGTTGCAATGGGTGCGGCAATTCAGGCTGGCGTTCTGCAGGGTGATGTTAAAGACGTTCTGCTTCTCGACGTTACTCCGCTGTCCCTCGGCATCGAAACTCTTGGTGGCGTGTTCACACGTCTGATCGACCGCAACACCACAATCCCTACCAAGAAGGGCCAGGTGTTCTCTACAGCTGAAGACAATCAGACTGCAGTGACCATCCGCGTCTTCCAGGGCGAGCGTGAAATGGCTGCGGACAACAAGATCCTCGGTCAGTTCGATCTGGTTGGCATCCCACCAGCACCTCGCGGCGTCCCACAGGTTGAAGTAGCCTTTGATATTGATGCCAACGGTATCGTGAACGTGTCTGCAACCGATAAAGGCACAGGTAAAGAGCAGCAGATCCGTATTCAGGCATCTGGTGGTCTGTCCGACGCTGACATTGAGCAGATGGTGAAAGACGCAGAATCTCACGCTGAAGACGATAAGAAGCGTAAGGATCTGGTTGAAGCCAAAAACCAGGGTGAAGCACTTCACCATTCAACAGAGAAATCCGTCAAAGAGTACGGCGATAAGGTTTCAGACGAAGACAAGTCTGCAATCGAAGGTGCTTTGGCTGCATTGAAGGAGTCTCTGGAAGGTGAAGATCTGGAAGATATCACTGCGAAAACCCAGTCTCTTGCAGAAGTTTCCATGAAACTTGGCGAAGCTATGTACAAGGACGCTCAGGCAGAAGAAGCCGGAGAGGGTGCTGAAGACGATGGTGAACCAAAGCCAGTTGACGATGTGGTTGACGCAGACTTCGAAGAAGTTCGCGACGACGACAAAAAATCCAGCTAACTAATACTTTTACCTCGCAAGCTCCTATGGGCTTGCGAGGTAAACTTTATTCAAGTATTTCCCGACTGTATGGAAGAATTTAGTCGAAGAGAACCTTTTGGGTGCAATTGCATTTGAGAGAGCTGCTTCCTACATATGGGTAGTCGGTAATGTGTGCGCTGCGCTTAAAGCTGCACCTCAATCACCGACTGAACAGTAAACAGTTTTGTTTTGAAGATGAGTGCAGTTCACGAGTGAGTTCGTTGCGAAGCAAGAATTAAACTCGACTGCCCACAGTGACCTCAGACTGAGCTGATGTTCTCCTGAGGCTTCAAAACGCAAATAGACATCACGTCTTTGGAGCTTATTTCATAATGTCTAAACGCGACTACTATGAGGTGCTGGGGGTAGCACGGGAGGTCGACGAAAAGGCACTTAAGAGCGCTTATCGCAAACTCGCGATGAAATTCCATCCTGACCGAAACCCTGGTAATGATGAAGCGGAAGCAAACTTTAAGGAAGTAAGCGAAGCTTACGAAACCCTGAAAGACCCGCAAAAGCGCGCTGCCTACGATCGATTTGGCCATGCAGCCTTTGAAAACGGCGGCTTTGGTGGTGGCGGCGGAGCAGGTCCGGGCGACTTTGCTTCCTCCATGGCAGACATCTTCGATGAGTTCTTTGGTGGCGGTGGTGGCCGTCGTGGTTCTGGTCGTGAACGCGGCGCAGATCTGCGCTACAACTTGGAAGTCTCTCTTGAAGAAGCTTACGAAGGTAAGTCCGTCGAGATCGAGGTTCCAACCTCAGTAACATGTGAGCCGTGTAGTGGCTCCGGCGCAAAGTCCGGAACCCGTCCGTCCACCTGTCCAACCTGTGGCGGTGCTGGGCGTGTCAGGGCGGCTCAGGGCTTCTTCACCATGGAACGCACCTGTCCGACCTGTCAGGGTCGTGGTGAGATCATTACAGATCCATGTGACAGCTGTGGCGGTACTGGCCGGACAACGAAAGAGCGTACGCTCTCCGTGAATATTCCGTCAGGCATCGAAGACGGCACGCGTATTCGCCTGTCAGGCGAAGGTGAAGCTGGTGCTCGCGGTGGTCCCGCAGGTGATCTTTACATCTTCCTGTCCATTCGTCCGCATGAGTTCTTCCAGCGTGATGGTGCTGATATCTTTTGCCGCGTGCCAATTTCAATGACAACTGCTGCTCTGGGTGGTCAGTTCGAAGTTCCGGCATTGGATGGCAATACAGCGCGCGTGAAAGTTCCTGAGAGCACTCAGACCGGAAAGCAGTTCAGACTGCGCGGTAAAGGCATGCCGATTATGCGGTCTAGCCAGAAGGGCGACATGTATATTCAGGTTGCCGTGGAGACACCAGCAAACCTTACGAAGAGGCAGAAAGAGCTTCTTTCAGAATTTGAAGGTGAATCCTCTGGAGAAAATCATCCGGAATCTACTGGCTTTTTTGCAAAGGCAAAAGATTTTTTGGAGAATTTCAAGGCATAGCTCTTTAAATTGCCACCAATCAGTAATATCTCAGTAGTACCCTTTGTTGATGCTACGGAGAGTTGAATGTTTCACGAAACGAGGTCACGGGCAGAAAATGCCTTGAACAAATTTCGTGAGCCTTCCAAATTTCTTCGGGCGTGGGTGGAAGCACCGCTCACGACCGGAGCGGTTGCCCCGTCAGGCCCTGTTCTCGCCCAGAGAATGGCAGAATTCGTTCCCGTTGAGTCAAATAATCCGGTTTTAGAGTTGGGACCTGGCACTGGCCCGGTCACAAAAGCTATTCTGGAAGCAGGCATCTCTAAAGACCGTCTTACCTGCTTGGAGTACAGCACAGACTTCTGCGAACATCTCAGTGACAAGTTTGAAGGATTGAACGTGGTTCAAGGTGACGCTTACAACATGCGTCCCAGCCTTGAGCATATCGCGCCAAACTCACTGTGTGCTGTGGTTTCAAGCTTGCCGCTTGTGTCCAGACCGATGGAGTTTCGTTTGAAGTGCATTCGTGATGCCTTCGCTCTTATGAGGCCCGGTGCTCCCTTCATCCAGTTCTCTTATTCCTTCGCATCTCCGGTAACACTGAAATCCAAATTGTTCAGCTGGTCGAAAACCGGCTGGATCGTGAAGAATATTCCGCCAGCTCGTGTCTGGATTTTCCGAAAGCCCTTTTGATTTCTCAAAGGCAGGCGTTTAGCGGTCAATCACCTAAAAACACACATCTTCCATAAACCTTACGCTTGGGTAGTATAGGGTACTCTTCGTGCCGACTTTACCAGAGATCATGCAGCTCTTGAACAAGAGGTTGCAGAGCCATGTCGTGAGGATAGCCCTATGAAGCCAAAGATACTCGTTTTTTCAGGTTCAACCCGCAAAGGGTCCTACAACAAAATGCTGGCAGAGCTGATGGCGAAACACCTGACGATCGCCAATGCAGAAGTAACCACAATCAGCCTCGCCGACTATCCTCTGCCTATTTACGATGGTGACCTGGAAGATGATACGGGTATCCCTGAAAATACATTCAAGCTCAGAAAGCTCATTGAGACCCATCATGGGATCTTCATAGCCAGCCCGGAATACAACTCCTCAATCACCCCATTGCTGAAGAATACACTGGACTGGATCAGTCGCATCCAGTTGCCAGAGGAAGAACCGCTTCAGCTCTTCCACAAGTCGATCTATGCTGTCGGCGGGGCTTCTCCCGGTGCGCATGGCTCTTTGAGAGGCCTCATGCACCTGAGAACGATCATGGAAGTGTCTTTAGGGTGCCTTGTCCTGCCAGAAATGGTCTCTATTAATTTTGCGGGCAAGTCCTTTGATGAAAATGGCGACCTCACAAAAGACCACCAGATCAAGCGATTGCATAAGCTTGTTGACCGCTTCGTCAGTGAGGCAAGTCACGTAAAGCTACAGGATAACTGAGTTTTTTTGGCTTGCCGCATTGGCAATGCGGCAAGGACTACATACATAATACCGCAGACACAAATTTGAAATTGAGTTGCGCGGGAGTTTGCTCCGTTGCCGATAGAACTCTGGAGAAAAATGAATGAGTGAACCTGAACAGTGGCACGGCACAACCATCTTGACCGTGCGCAAGGGCGGCAAAGTCGTAATTGCTGGAGATGGTCAGGTGTCTCTTGGATCAACGGTCATCAAAGGCACTGCACGTAAGGTCCGCCCACTGGCTGGCGGTAAGGTTATTGCCGGCTTTGCAGGTGCGACTGCTGATGCGTTCACGCTGTTTGAGCGCCTTGAAGCCAAGCTCGAGCAATATCCCGACCAGTTGATGCGTGCATGCGTTGAAATGGCGAAAGACTGGCGCACAGATCGCTACCTTCGCCGTCTGGAAGCCATGATGCTAGTTGCCGACAAAAAGCATTCTCTGGTGCTGACAGGTACCGGCGACGTGCTTGAGCCAGAAAATGGCGTCATGGGTATCGGTTCCGGTGGCAACTTCGCGCTGTCCGCAGCTCGTGCGCTGGTTGATATGGACCTGACCGCAGAAGAGGTTTGTCGCAAGTCCATGACAATCGCAGCAGACATCTGCGTCTACACAAACAGCAACGTTACCGTCGAAGTGCTCGACGAAGAGTAACTCTAACGACAAGATACGACTGGAGATCAATAATTTTCGATCTCCAGTTCTGCGTTCAAGATACTTTTAGATCAGCTTAATTTGCTAAGCCAAGGATACTTGAAGCTTTTATTGTTCCATTTGGATTTGACGAGGAACTGATGATATCAAGAGCATCTCTTACCGGAGCCATCTCCGCAGGAATTATCAGCGCAGATCAAGCTGATAAGCTCGTCTCCTATTTATCTCTTCAAGCAGAAAACATTCAGAACCAACAAGCATCTGAATGCCTCCATGATCCGGAAGAAGTTCGGTTTACACGCGGCTTTCATGATATTTTCATTAGCCTTGGTATCCTAATTCTTTTTGCTGGCTACGGTATTGGGTTTGGCGACTCGCTCACTCAAGGCGGTCTTCCTACAGCTGCTGTTGCTGGCGCTGCTGCCATCATCACATGGGTGCTGGCCGAGTGGTTCACCAAGATCAAGAAGCTCGCGCTTCCTTCAATTTTACTGACAGGATTGTTTGGAGGTTCAATTGCGCTTGTTGGATTTGGCCTGTTCACACCTGATGTTCTGAACAACGACTCCGAAGCCATTCAGGTCATTCTGAGTTCCATCTTCGCTTTAGTAGGCGCTTCGTTGTTTTACTGGCGCTTTAAGGTGCCAATAACACTGACCGTCATTGTTGCGGGGATCATGGGCTTGATCGTAGGCGCATTGACATTGGTGACTGACACGAAAATTCTTGACTATCTGTCCTGGGTTTCGCTGGTCTGCGGTCTGTTTGCATTCGGTTGCGCGATGTATTTTGACACCAAAGACACCAAGCGGGAAACACTCAACACAGACAAGGCCTTTTGGCTTCACCTGCTTGCTGCCCCGCTTATCGTTCATTCCATCTTGAGTGGAATGTACTTTGAACAGCAGACAGAAGCTTATGCCTTGGTCTCCATTGCTGTTGTCCTGGCATTTGGTGCGGTCGCTCTCATCATCGACCGTCGTGCAATGCTGGTTGCAGCGCTGAGTTACCTTGGCTTCGCATTAGCCTATTTGCTGGAGTCTGCCGACTTTTCTGCATCGCAGCTAACTGCTATCTCCCTTGTATTACTTGGGAGTTTTGTTTTGCTACTCGGTTCAGGCTGGAACGTGGCGCGACGGATCGTTATGCGCCCTCTTGCAGGAACCACACTCACTACATATCTGCCACCTATCCGGAACTAGAAAGTAAGAAAATGACAAATTTCTCTCCTCGGGAAATCGTTAGTGAACTCGATCGCTACATCATCGGCCAGCATGACGCGAAACGCGCAGTGGCAATTGCACTGCGCAACAGATGGCGTCGTCAGCAGTTGGATGAAGAGCTGCGCGAAGAAGTTCAGCCAAAGAACATTCTCATGATTGGCCCAACCGGTGTTGGTAAAACTGAGATCTCTCGTCGCCTTGCTAAGCTTGCGAATGCTCCTTTCACAAAAGTTGAAGCAACCAAGTTTACCGAGGTGGGGTACGTTGGCCGTGATGTAGAGCAGATCGTGCGTGATCTGGTCGAATCCAGCATCGCCCTTGTACGCGAGCAAAGCCGCAAAGAAGTCGAAGCAAAAGCACATGTTCTTGCTGAAGAGCGTGTTCTGGATGCATTGGTCGGCAACAATGCAAGCCCGGCCACCCGAGATACATTCCGCAAGAAGCTGCGTGAAGGCGACCTCGACGACAAAGAAATTGAAGTTGAAGTGCGTGCCAACCCACAGATGCCAAGCTTCGATATTCCTGGCATGCCAGGGGGCAGCGTCGGTGTCATGAATATCTCTGACATGCTGGGTAAGGCATTTGGTGGTCAGACCAAGCCGAAGCGCACAAACGTCAAAGATAGCCACAAGCTTCTTCTGGCAGAGGAGTCCGACAAGCTTCTCGATGAAGAGAAGGTTGTTCAAGAGGCAATTGAGCTGGTTGAAAACTCCGGCATCGTTTTCCTCGATGAGATCGACAAAATCTGCGGGAAAGATGGCCGTAATGGTGGCGATGTTTCCCGCGAAGGCGTTCAACGTGACTTGCTGCCACTGATCGAGGGCACTGTTGTTTCAACAAAACATGGCCCGGTGAAAACAGACCACATTCTGTTCATCGCATCTGGTGCATTCCACGTCTCAAAACCATCAGACCTTCTGCCTGAACTTCAGGGTCGTCTTCCGATCCGTGTTGAGCTGAAAGCGCTGACGAAAGAAGATTTTGTCAAGATCCTGACAGAAACTGAAGCCAGCCTGATCAAGCAGTATGTTGCATTGATGGCGACGGAAAGCGTGAGCATCGAATTTACCGAGGACGCAATCGACGAGATTGCGACAGTTGCTGTTGATTTGAATGCGACGGTCGAAAACATTGGGGCTCGCCGCTTGCAGACTGTGATGGAGCGTGTGCTGGATGAGATTTCCTTCGTCGCACCAGACAAGTCTGGTGAGCAAGTCACAATTGATGCAGCCTACGTGAAGTCGAATGTGAGTGAACTGGCCAAGAATGTCGATTTGTCTCAGTTCATCCTCTAACTGACGAAAAAATCAGTCGGAAAAAGAAAACCTAACGGTATGTGGCAAGGAAAAATACTTGCCGCATACCACCTCAAGTGGCAGCATGCCGACATGGTAGCTATTCGCAAAAGTAATGAAGAAGGTCACGACCGAAAGTTTCTGGTTGTAGTCGATGACACTCCAGAATGTGGTCGAGCCATCGTTTATGCCTCAAAGCGTGCGGCTCGTACCGGCGGTGTCGTTCTCTTACTCTTTGTCATTGCACCCGGAAACTTCCAGCATTGGCTAGGGGTTGAGGATATTATGCGCCAGGAAGCGCGTGATAATGCAGACACCATTTTGGCCAAAGCTGCCGAAAAGGTGAGAGCTGCTGCACGGACAGAGCCAGAGCTGGTTGTGCGCGAAGGTCACCAGTCAGATGAGATCATTGACCTGATTGAAGAAGATGCAGACATTGCGATTCTTGTATTGGCAGCAGGAACCAGCAAAGAAGGCCCAGGGCCTCTTGTTTCATCCATTGCGGGCAAATCGGCAGGAACATTCCCGATTCCGACGACCATCGTACCAGGTAATTTGGACGATGATGCACTAGATGCTCTTGCCTGATCAGGTTTACCTATCATATAGAACTTGAAAACAGTCATTGCTGAAGCGTTAAGTAGTGTAAACTGTGCTGTGACTGCTTGCGAAAGCTCTTTGGCATAAAAATCGGAAACAAAACCATGTTCATTCAGACCGAAGCGACACCAAATCCGGCAACTCTCAAGTTTTTGCCTGGCCGCGTAGTCTTGTCGGAAGGCACACGCGATTTTCGCTCGGCAGGAGAAGCCACAATATCGCCGCTGGCGGAGAAGCTTTTTACTATTCCAGGCGTTGTTGGCATCTTCTTTGGTCATGACTTTATCACCGTAACCAAGGATGAGACTGATTGGCAGCACATGCGCCCGGCTATTCTTGGTGCGATCATGGAAAACTTCATGGCCAACACCCCGATCCTGAAAGGTGAGGAAGCTGGTGATGGCGATACAGGAGAAGAGTTCTTCGACGCAGAAGACGAAGAAACCGTAACCATGATCAAAGAGCTGCTCGAAACCCGCGTACGCCCTGCAGTTGCTCAAGATGGTGGTGACATAACATTCAGGGGATATCGTGAGGGTATCGTTTATTTGAGCATGCGCGGCGCCTGTGCAGGTTGCCCATCCTCAACAGCGACACTGAGCCATGGCATTCAGAACCTGATGCGGCATTTCATCCCAGAAGTTCAAGAAGTTAGACAGATGTAGTTTCTGCTAATGTAAATCTTCTGAAACAGGGCAGCACCAGCTGCCCTTTTTGCTGCAAGGCCAAAAAATACTCCGGGTGTTAAACGAATTGGTTGCTCGACAACCAGCTGCCCTAACGATAAGCCGAACTTATGAAGTTGCTTGCTATTGATACCGCACTAAGTACCTGTGCTGCCGCCGTTTTAACCGATGAAGGCGGTACGCCGGATATTGTCTCCCAATGCGAAGATCTCGGACGAGGTCATGCCGAACGCATTATGGGCATGGTTGCGAGTGTCATGACAGACTCCTCGACAACGTTTAACTCACTGGACCGCATTGTTGTAAATGTTGGTCCGGGTAGTTTTACAGGTCTGCGTGTCGGTCTTTCCATTGCGCGTGGGTTTGGTCTCGTTCTCGAAAAGCCTGTTGTTTCGGTCACAACATTGGCTGCAATCGCACACGAGTCTTTGGACGCAGCTCCCGTCAGAAAACCAATTCTGGTGGTTCTCGATGCGCGTCGTAATGAAGTCTACTGCCAAAAGTTTGATGAAACTGGTGCTCCGATTGGAGAGGCCCGCGTTTCAACCGTTAAGGACCTGGCACACAGTCTCGATGCTGAGACCATTCTGGCAGGCTCTGCTGCACAGGCTGTCGCCAATGCTGCAGGCGTAGATAAATCTCGCGTTTGCAATGATGCCGCTGCTGCATCGATTGACTACATCGCAAAGCTCGGTAAAGGTGCAAAGCGTCAGGATAAAGCTCCGATGCCACTCTACCTTCGGGCTCCTGATGCTATTCCGGGTGAGAAAGGAAAGGTTCGTCGTCAATGAAGTCCTGGTGGACATCAGAAAAGCCGCCGGTTATCGAGCGTGCTGAGAAAGACGACCTGCCTAAACTGGCGAAACTTCATGCCGAGTGCTTCAAGCAGAATTGGGGTACAGCGGAACTTGCCGCAATCTTTGAGCAAAGAGGCGTTTTCTTCCTGTCTGCACGCACATCTGGTGTGACTGGAAAAGCCGATCTGGGCTTTGTCGTGATCCGTTCGATTGCAGGTGAGGCCGAAGTTTTGACTATTGCAGTCTCCCCGAAGCATCAAAAAAAGGGGATAGGGCGGAAACTTATGGAAGCCGCCATCTTCCAGCTTTACTCTGATCGTACCGAAGCACTGTTCTTGGAAGTGGATGATACGAACAGCTCCGCACTGAAGCTTTATAAAAACTTGGGCTTCAAGCAGGTTGGAGAAAGAAAAGCGTATTATGCGGCTAGCGAAGGCAGTGGAACAGCGCTTGTTATGCGTTGCGATCTCGTTTAAGCGACACTACGCATGTGAGATGAGGCTTTTAGCTCACGCTCAAACCGCGTAACAGTGAAACTGGTTCTTTTCTCTCACAGTTTTGAGGGCTAGGATACCAACGCAGACTGGAACTGTGGTGCCTGTGTGATTTTGAGGAATTGGGGCAAATGACGGCAGAAGAAAAAATGACGCTGATTGAAATGTGTGCTCATAAGGGTATGCGGATGACAGAACAGCGCCGCGTGATTGCTGATGTAATTCAGTCTGCTGAAGACCACCCAGATGTGGAAGAGCTTTACAGAAGAGCCTCCAAGATTGATCCGAAGATCTCTATCTCAACTGTTTACCGCACAGTGAAGCTTTTCGAAGACTCCGGTATCATTGAACGTCACGATTTCCGCGATGGCCGCTCCAGATACGAAACTGTTTCTGATGAACACCACGATCACCTGATTGATTTGCGCACGGGCGACGTGATTGAGTTCCGCAGCGAAGAAATCGAAAAAATGCAGGAAGAAGTCGCGCGTAAGCTGGGCTTCAAACTGGTTGATCATCGCCTGGAGCTCTACGGTATTCCGTTAGACGAAAAATAGGGGCCGTGCATGGCAACTGTCAGAGCAATTTGCATACTTGCCGCACTAACACTCTTAACGCTAACCCTCGTTCCCCCTCAGTGGGTCGCAATGAAGTTAGGTTGGCCCATTCAGCGGCAAATTCCTCTGCTTTGGCACAAAATCGCGTCTCGTCTGATTGGACTGCATATCCAGCAGCATGGGGAAATGGCGTTGGAACGCCCTCTTCTTGTAGCGTCCAATCATTGCTCCTGGCTGGATATTGTCGTTATCGGATGCACCAAGCCACTGAGCTTTATCGCTAAGTCTGAAGTTGCTGGATGGCCGATATTTGGTCAGTTTGCTAAGCTCCAACGGACAGTCTTTGTCAATCGACAGCGCAGAACTGATACCGGGCGTGTCGCCAAGGAAGTCGCTCAACGTATGGCTCAAGGCGATGCGATGGTGTTGTTTGCCGAAGGCACATCCAGCAATGGCAATGAAGTACTGCCATTCAGATCTGCACTGGTTGGTGCCGTTCATCACGCAATGAATGTCGGTGAAAAAGATGTTGCTTATGTGCAGCCTCTCTCAATTGCTTATACGCGCCTGCAAGGCATGCCAATGGGACGTTTCTGGCGCGCTCATGTTGCCTGGTACGGCGACATGGAACTTGCTGGCCATCTCTGGTCTGTCATTAAAGAAGGCGGATTAGATGTTGATTTGACATGGGGAACTCCAGTTCCTATCGAAAAAGCAACTAATCGCAAACGCTTAACGCGCGATTTGGAAGAGCAGGTCAGAGGGATGACCATAGAAGCATTGCAGGGAAATGGTCCCAAACAAGAAGAGCAGGCTCAAACCTGATCAAGACAAGGCTTCTCTTTCGGCGTAAAACAGAGTAAAGCTCTCCGAAATTCTGAAAATGACGAGCTGGCGTTGCTGATGAAACAGGCAGGTGCGCTCGGATTGCTGGGCATTAGAAAAAGAAGATACTCCGGCAGCAGATCCACTTGAGGATTTAATGGATAACCTAGTAGAAAACGAAAACCTGAGCCAATCCGAAAACACTGCGGAGGCGCTCGACAAAACCGAAGCGACCCGTAAGGTTTTCATCAAGACCTATGGCTGTCAGATGAACGTCTACGACTCCGATCGTATGAACGACGCGCTGAGCAACGATGGTTACGTTAAAACAGAAAATCCGGATGATGCGGATCTGGTTATCCTGAACACCTGCCACATTCGCGAGAAGGCGGCAGAAAAGGTCTACTCTGAACTTGGCCGTATCCGTAAGTTGAAAGAAGCGAAAGCTAAAGACGGCAAGCAGATGATGGTGTCTGTCGCTGGCTGTGTCGCTCAGGCTGAAGGTGCGGAGATTTCCCGCCGAGCGCCTATTGTTGACCTTGTTGTTGGCCCTCAGTCATACCATCGCCTTCCAGAGTTGCTGAACCGTGCATCCAACGGGTCAAAGGTCGTTGAGACAGAGTTTGATATTCAGGAAAAATTCAAGCACCTCGCAACACCTTCCAAGGAAGCAGTCCGCAAGCGTGGTGTCACAGCATTTGTGACCGTTCAGGAAGGCTGCGATAAGTTCTGTACCTTCTGTGTGGTGCCATACACTCGCGGTGCTGAAGTCTCCCGTAAGGTAGAGCAGATTGTCATGGAAACCGAGCGCTTGGCAGCTGCTGGTGTCCGTGAAGTGACCTTGCTTGGTCAGAACGTCAACGCATGGCACGGTGAAGGTCCAGATGGCCGTGAATGGGGCCTTGGTGAACTTCTGTTCCGCTTGGCAAAGATCGACGGCATTGAGCGCCTGCGCTACACCACGTCTCACCCAAGGGATATGGAAGACAGCCTGATTGCAGCTCATCGCGATCTTGATATTCTGATGCCTTATCTGCATTTGCCAGTTCAGTCTGGATCTGATGCGATCCTGAAGGCAATGAACCGCAAACACACCCGTGATGACTACTTCCGTCTGATCGACCGCATTCGTGAAGCCCGTGATGATATCGCACTCTCCGGCGACTTTATCGTTGGTTTCCCGGGCGAGACTGATCAGGATCACAAAGACACTCTGGATCTGATCCGCCGCGTCACCTATGGCTCTGCATTCTCCTTCAAATACAGCCCGCGTCCGGGTACTCCTGGTGCAACACTGGAAGAGCAGATCGACGAGCAAGTGAAGTCCGAGCGTCTGGCTGAGTTGCAAGATCTGCTCAGCACCCAGCAAAAAGACTTCAATGCGTCATTGATTGGCAAAACAATTGATGTACTGTTTGAGAAGGAAGGCCGCAGAGAAGGTCAACTTGCAGGTCGTTCACCTTGGCTCCAGCCAGTTCATGTAAATGCGCCGTTGGACCTGTATGGTGAAATCAGATCAGTAGAAATTGTCGCTGCCAGCGCAAATAGTCTGGAAGGCCGCCTTGTTTAGGTGCATGATGCTCCCAGATTCTCGCGTAAAAGCGAACGGAGGCATTATTTGAAGGGCAGAGCCCAGACAACGTCCGCTTCAAGGACGGCCATGCGCCCCATTGCGGCATCAGATATGATGCATGTGGTATTGGCATTCGAAGACAATAGGCTTGTGAGCGATCTGTTCGGTCAGTTCGACCAGAATCTTGCGCTGATTGAACAGCGGTTGGGGGTTGAGGCAGTTGCACACGGCAATCAGGTCACCATTCGAGGCAATAAAACGTCAACAGAGCAGGCTAAGCTTGCTCTGGAGTCGCTTTATACGCGTCTTCAGGGTGGTCACGACATCACACCTGGCGATGTTGATGGCGCAATCCGTCTGGCAGAAGTCGCTGAAGCGCAGCTTTCTCTGCCAACGATGGAACCCAAGTCTCGTATGGCATTTGCGCAGATCGCCACGCGCCGCAAAACATTGGTCGCCAGAACAGCCGCTCAGGATGCTTATGTCCGGGCAATGGACCGTTCTGACCTTACCTTTGGCGTTGGCCCTGCTGGTACAGGTAAAACCTTCCTTGCGGTTGCATACGCAGCTGCATTGCTGGAGCGTGGTGAGATTGATCGGATGATCCTGTCCCGCCCAGCTGTTGAAGCTGGCGAACGTCTCGGTTTCTTGCCGGGCGACATGAAGGATAAGGTAGATCCGTATCTGCGCCCGCTTTACGATGGCCTCAACGAGATGATGGCACCGGAAAAGCTGGAACGCGGCTTGGAAAGCGGCATGATTGAAGTCGCCCCCCTCGCATTCATGCGTGGTCGTACGCTCTCCAACGCTATCGTTATTCTCGATGAAGCCCAGAATACGACGACGATGCAGATGAAGATGTTCCTGACGCGCTTGGGTGAAAACTCCAAGATGATCGTGACAGGAGATCCGAGCCAGGTTGACTTGCCTCCGGGCCAGATGTCCGGCTTACGTGAAGCCTTGAAAATTCTGAGTGGCGTCGAAGGTATTTCTCGCGTGGATTTCACAGAGAGCGATGTTGTTCGTCATGAGCTGGTGGCACGTATCGTAGGCGCTTACGACAATGATAGTCGCCGCCGGTTGGAAGCCAAAGAACGTAGGCAAGCTGAAGAGGCTGCCAAGGCAAATGAAGAGCAAGGCTCCCAGGAATGAACACAGCTTGCCCGGTACACATCGACCTGCTGATTGAAGCAGGCGATTGGGAGAGTGAAGAACTATTGGAAGCGATTGCTGAAAAAGCAATCGCCGCCGCTTTTGAAACAAGTGAGCTGAGTGTAATAGAAAACACAGAAGTTTCTCTTGTCTTCACCGATGATGCCCATATTCAGGAACTGAATAAGATGTGGCGCGAGAAGGACAAGCCAACTAACGTCTTGTCTTTTCCGGGAGACGATAGCGAAGAGCCGCCATTCGGCCCGCTATTAGGTGATATTATTATTGCAAAAGAGACGCTAAAGCGCGAAGCTATAGAGCTTGAAATTCCATTTGAACACCATCTGATTCATCTTATTGTTCATGGAACCCTTCATCTTTTTGGATATGATCACCAGATAGATGAGGAAGCGGAAGAAATGGAAGCGGAAGAACGCCTGATTTTGGCGAGCCTACAAATCCCCGATCCATACAAAGATGCGCCATTATCGGCAGATAAATAACCCCTGGTATTCACGGTGAGTACAGGGAACAACGAGAGAGAGATGAGCCCGGAACCTCGAAGTACAGAAGGTGCAAGCACCTCCGCTCAGGCCGAAACTGCAGAGCCTGCAAGTAGTACCGGCACAGCTGTTGCCGAAGATACCTCTGAGCCACAAGCGATGAAGCCTGGTGTCCTGACCAGGCTGAAATCAAAACTGAACCCGTTTAGAGGTTTCCGAAGAAGCGCGGCTGTTTCATTGCGCGAAGATTTGGAAGATGAACTCGCCCGCGATAGTGAAGGTGCTGATGCTGCTTTCACGAAGGAAGAGCGCGAGTTGCTGACAAACATCCTCCAAATGCGTGAATCTCGAGTTGAAGATGTCATGATCCCACGGGCCGATATTGAGGCCGTGGAAGATACAACGACAATCGGCCAGGTGATGGCCTTGTTCAGGGCGTCTGGCCACTCTCGTATGCCTGTTTATCACGACAATCTGGATGATCCGCGAGGCATGGTCCACATCAAGGACTTGATGTCCTACTTCGTCGAGTTGGCTGTAAAAGCCAAGAAGACCGATGTGCCTTTGACTTTGGTGAAACCAGAAAAGAACTCCTCCGAGAAGTCGACAGAAGAAAAGTCTCTGCTCGATCTGTCTTGTGTTGATCTCTCAACGCCATTGAACGCGACAGGCCTGATCCGGCCTCTGCACTTTGTGCCTCCATCCATGTCTTCCTCTGACTTGATGAAGAAGATGCAGGTAACCCGTGTGCAGATGGCGCTTGTGATTGATGAATACGGCGGAACCGATGGCCTCGTGTCACTTGAGGACATCGTTGAAACTGTGGTTGGCGACATTGAAGATGAGCATGATAAGGACGAAGAAGAACTTATCATGAATGTCAGCCCGGGTGTTTGGGTAGTTGACCCTCGAATTGATCTGGAAGACCTTCAGAAAGAGCTCGGAGCGGATTTCAAGCTCGTCGAAGAGCAGACGGAAGAAGTAGACACGCTTGGTGGTCTGCTGTTCTCTATTCTGGACAGGGTTCCGGTTCGCGGTGAGTTGATCATAGATAAGACCTTGCCAGCTTTCGAGTTCGAAGTAATTGATGCTGACTTGCGCCGCATTAAACGCCTTCGTATTTCCAAGCGTCGGGTTGATCAACGCGCGGCAGTTCAGAGAATACGCCCACGCAGGCCGGAAGCTGCAGAATAAGCAGCGTAAATTTGAATTTTACCTATGACATTCGGGAGTGGGGAATGGTCTCTGCCATTGATAAGTCTCGAACTCTGATAAGCAGTCTTCGGGAATTATCAGGGTGGAGACGTGGACTTCTTGCTTTTGCAGGGGGAATAGCATCTGCCTTTGCGTTCCCTCCCTACGGTGCCTTTCCCATCCTTTGGGTGACGCTGCCACTACTGATCCTTCTTCTTGATGGGGCAAGGGATCAAACCGCAGCTCGACGTAAAACCCGTTTTTTTGCGTTCTTTCGTGTTTCCTGGGCGTTTTTCTTCGGGTTCTTCCTGATCGGATTGTTCTGGATTGCCGAAGCGTTTCTCGTCGACGCTAAGAGCTACGCTTGGATGATCCCTTTCGCGCTGGTCATACTGCCCGGTGGTCTTGCATTGATCCCGTCATTGGTGCTGAGCGGGGCTTCCTTATTCTGGACGCATGGGGTCTCTCGTATTCTGCTTTTTGTGGTTGCTTTGGCTCTTTCCAACTGGCTGCGTGGACACATACTCACAGGCTTTCCATGGAATGTGTGGGGCTATGCTTTTGCCGAAAACCTGACGCTGATGCAAAGCTTCTCTGCCTTGGGAATTTACGGTGTCGGTTTTCTTGTGTTGTTCCTGTTTTCGATGCCTGTTGTGCTGATTGACCAGAGGCGTAAGGCTGCTGCTGCCTATATCTCCGCGTGTGTGCTGGTATGGGCCGGCGTGGTTGCATACGGAACGAATAGGTTGCAGGCTCCTCAACAGACGGTTGAAGGGCTTCAGGTGCTGGTAATACAACCCAATGTACCTCAAGCGGACAAGTGGAAGCCCGAGAACAGACAAAGACTTCTACCGCTCTATCTTCAGCAAACACAGCAGGCGCTTTCCGAGCTGAAACTGGATACCGAGACCCTCATCTTCTGGCCTGAATCAGCTTTTCCATTCCTGCTGGATGAGGAACCAGGGGCTCTAGAGGCTATCGGAGCCACGCTTCCCCAAAATACTATGTTGATTACAGGTGGTATTCGCCGCGAACTGTCCGAGAACGGGAATCTCTTTTTTAACAGTACTTTTGTTGTGTCGGACGAAGGTGCACTCATAGATATCTATGACAAAGTGCGGCTGGTTCCGTTCGGGGAATATTTGCCAAAGCGCTGGCTTCTACAATCCATTGGTGTGGAGCGTCTCGTTCCGGCTCCAGCAGATTTTACTGCAGGGACGCGGCACAAAAAAATAGATTTAAAAAATTCACTTAGTTTCCAGCCCCTGATTTGTTATGAGGCAATCTTCCCGCAAACTGTTCTGCCTGTATCTGAGCGACCTAACTTGCTCGTAAATCTAACGAATGACGGATGGTTTGGCGAAACAGCAGGTCCATACCAACATTTGGCACAGGCAAGAGTTAGAGCAGTTGAACAAGGCGTGCCGTTGGTGCGAGCTGCAAATACTGGTATTTCCAGTCTAGTAGATTCCAATGGTAGAATACTCGCAGAAGTTGTTCTAAATAAAAAAGGTAGTTTCAATAGTGAATTGCCTAAAATACTAAGACCCACGCCTTACGTGAGGGTGGGTGATTCAATTTTTTGGGGAATTATTCTAGTAGTTGTTAGTATCCTATTGGTGATGGAGAAATTATTACCTACCCGTAGAGATTGACGAATGCACGCAAATGTCGTCATCTAATACACGTAAAGGTTTTCGTCTGGATCGTCAGATTTGGCCTCAAAAAAACCTTATGGGCCTGCCACCGATGCCTCTGTCAGAGGTTGTTTTGGCAATAGTCGAAATGCAGGTTTGATGAATTGCGTTCTTGCGAGAGTTGCTGAAATGCGCTCTCGTTTAAATAAAAACCCACGGTAAGGCACCGTAAAAAACCAAAGAAGAGGGCCTTTGATAATGCCCAGCAAAAAAGCACCAAACCCTATCGATATTCATGTCGGCAGCCGTGTACGTTTGCGCCGCATGATGCTTGGCATGAGTCAGGAAAAACTTGGCGAAAGCCTTGGTATTACATTCCAGCAAATCCAGAAGTATGAAAAAGGGACCAACCGGATTGGTGCAAGCCGCTTGCAGCACATTGCGACCATTCTGAAAGTGCCTGTCGCCTTTTTCTTCGAAGATGCTCCGGGAACCCCGGATGAGACGCCTGGTGTTGGTGATAATCCACAAACCACATACGTCGTCGACTTTTTGTCATCTTCTGATGGTTTAGCTCTCAATAAGGCTTTCGTTCGCATAGAAAACCCGAAAGTTCGCAAAAAGGTTGTAGAGCTCGTCAAGAGTCTTGCTGGGGATGAAGATTAAGTTTGTGATCCGTAAAATTTCGCAATTCTCCGGCAATTTTGATCTAAATCTCTTGACGTAATCGACATTCCTTGTTTGATGTAACACCAGAAGCGACGGATATGCCGTCGCTTCAATTATATTTTTCTTCCCAGAAGGACGTTTGCCAATGGCTCGTCAGAACTACGTGTTCACGTCGGAATCGGTTTCAGAAGGCCATCCCGACAAAGTCTGCGATCGCGTTTCAGATACGATCGTAGACGCATTTCTAAAGGAAATGCCAGAAGCCCGTGTAGCGTGTGAAACGCTTGCAACAACAAATAAGCTTGTTATTGCAGGTGAGACCCGCGGCCCGGCCTCTCTCACAAAAGAATATTTGGCTCACATTGCTCGCCTTGCTGTAAAGGATATCGGGTATGAGCAAGCCGGCTTTAATTGGAAAGACCTGGATGTTCAGGTTCTTTTGCATGGCCAGTCCGCTGATATTGCTCAGGGCGTAGACGCTGCTGACAATAAGGACGAAGGCGCCGGCGATCAGGGCATTATGTTTGGTTACGCATGTCGCGAAACTGAAGAGCTGATGCCTGCTCCAATCTTATACTCCCATAAGATCCTGCGTTTGCTGGCAGATGCTCGCAAATCTGGCAACGAGCCGATGCTTGGTCCAGATGCGAAAAGCCAGGTTTCCATTCGCTATGAGGATGGTAAGCCGGTAGAGGCAACATCCATCGTGCTGTCCACTCAGCATCTGGATGAAACCATGACCTCTGACGATGTGCGTGCTGTAGTCGAACCTTACATCCGCGCAGCATTGCCGGGTGACTGGGTGACCAGCAACACTATCTGGCACATCAACCCAACCGGCAAGTTCGTTATCGGTGGTCCTGATGGCGATTGTGGTCTCACAGGTCGTAAGATCATCGTGGATACATACGGCGGCGCAGCTCCACACGGTGGCGGTGCGTTCTCGGGTAAAGATCCAACCAAGGTTGACCGCTCTGCCGCATATGCTGCTCGCTATCTCGCGAAAAACGTTGTGGCGGCTGATTTAGCAGACAAGTGCACCATTCAGCTGGCTTATGCGATTGGTATCGCTGAACCGCAATCTGTCTTCGTCAACCTGCATGGTACGGGCCGTGTTGAAGGCGAGCGCGTTGAAGCTGCAATCCGTGAAGTCATGAGCTTGACCCCACGCGGCATTCGCGAGCACCTCAATTTGAACAAGCCAATCTACGCACGTACAGCAGCCTACGGCCACTTTGGCCGCGAAGCTGAAGGTGATGGTGGTTTCTCTTGGGAGAAAATCGACCTTGTCCATAACCTACGTGATGCTGTAGAGAAAGCCTACGCTTAACCTCTAACGCTAGAGAATGAACAGCTGGCCGGGGCAACCTCTGGCCAGCTTGTGTTTATGAGAACGATGGTAGATCACTACAAAGGCTCTTTTTTCGGCCGCCGCGTCGGAAAACCAGCAAGTCCGCGACAATCGCAGTTGCTTCAGGATGTTATGCCAC
Source organism: Pseudovibrio sp. W74 (assembly GCF_001623085.1). NCBI lineage: Bacteria > Pseudomonadati > Pseudomonadota > Alphaproteobacteria > Hyphomicrobiales > Stappiaceae > Pseudovibrio > Pseudovibrio sp. W74. The sequence continues at coordinate 13,359 of NZ_LMCJ01000004.1, read as the reverse complement.
AAGTGGCGTTGGACCTGACACAAACACCTCCAGAAAATCTGGCAGAGTTATTCCCCGTCCCAGTAAAGAGCGTTTGTCTTGAAATTGGCTTTGGGGGATCTGAGCACCTAATTCATCGCGCCAGAGAAAATCCTGAAATCGGTTTTATTGGGTGTGAGCCATTTAGCTCTGGCATTATCAAGGCTGTCTCCAGCATTGAAGAACATGGTCTCAAGAATATCCGCTTGTTTGATGATGACGCGGGTAAGTTGCTCGACTGGCTTCCGGCTGCATCATTGGATATGGCTTATCAGCTTTACCCCGATCCATGGCCAAAGAAGAAGCACTGGAAGCGTCGCTTTGTGAACCAGATCAATCTGACGCGCATTGCACGTGCTCTGAAGCCGGGCAGTGAATATCGATTTGCCAGCGATATCGACACCTATGTGGATTGGACGCTGTCCCATTGTCGCAGGCATCCGGCTTTTGAGTGGAGTGCCGAATGTGCTTCTGACTGGCGTACACCATGGAACAATTGGCCAGGTACGCGGTACGAACGCAAGGCACACCGTGAAGGTAGAATTGGCCGTTACCTGACATTTTTACGGGTTCAAGAGACGAAAACCTAAAGGGGACTCGCTTTTGTCTGCGTTCATCTTTGATTTTCTGTTGCATACAGTGGTCAAATGACTATATTGCAGAGCAAGAGTTCTCTATCGGCTCAGTTAAGAGCATTGAGGAGTGGGCCCCGAAAGGACCCGCTCTTTTTTATTAGCTAAGTCGGTAGTGATGCCTGACTGTCGAAATTCAGGTATCCGAAATAACTGCCAAAGACACTAAGCATGTCTTTGCATTAAGACGATAGGTACCAAGTGGACGAAACCGATCCCCGGATTATAAAGGAAAAGGGCCTAGAAGC
>NZ_LMCJ01000004.1:0-12401 GCF_001623085.1 Pseudovibrio sp. W74 | reverse complement strand
TGTCGAGCCGGTCGTTGCTGATCTGGGCTATCGGCTGGTGCGCATCCGTGTAAACGGAAACAATGGCTGCACCCTTCAAATCATGGCAGAGCGCCCGGATGGGACGATGGCTGTTGAAGATTGTGAAGAAATCAGCCACGCAGTTTCCCCGGCGCTGGATGTGGACGATCCAATCTCTGGTGCCTACCATCTCGAAATTTCATCTCCAGGTATTGACCGCCCGCTCGTTCGCGCAGGCGACTTCGAGCGCTGGGTCGGACATGTTGCGAAAATCGAAATGTCTGTGCCGCAAGCTGGGCGTAAGAGATATCGTGGACACATCATCGGTGTGGAAGATGGATGCGCGCTTATCAGAATGACCGATGTACAGGAAGGTCAGGATGAGGCAGCTCGTCTTCCGTTGGATGAGGTTGGGTCAGCCGTATTGGTTTTGACTGATGAACTGGTCGATGCGGCATTGAAAGCCGATAAAGCCGCAAAAGCAGCCCGTGGGGAGCCTACGGACGACGACAGTTACCTCAATCACTGATTAGCTGTTCTTGTTGCGCAATGGGTTATGGGCGGTTCCGGTTTTAAAGAGCCACCCTTTTGTTTTGATGTTCCTGCTGGTGTGAAGGAAGGCAGGGCGTGGAAGGAGTTGACGAGGAATGGCTATCAGCGCAAACCGTTTGGAGCTGCTGCAGATCGCTGAAGCGGTCGCCCGCGAAAAGTCGATCGACCGTAGCATTGTGATTGCTGCTCTTGAGGATGCAATCCAAAAAGCCGCTCGCTCCCGTTATGGCACCGAGACTGAAGTTCGTGCCGAGATTAATCCGAAAACCGGTGAAATCCGCCTTCAGCGTTTGCTGCAGGTCGTTGATGTTGTCGAGAACATCTCAACTGAAATTGCTCTGGTTGATGCGCAGGAGCGCAACCCGGATGCAACAGTCGGCGATTTCATGGCAGATCCATTGCCACCGCTCGACTTTGGGCGTATCGCTGCTCAGTCCGCTAAGCAGGTCATCGTTCAGAAGGTCCGCGAAGCTGAGCGTGATCAGCAGTACGATGAGTTTAAAGACCGTATTGGTGAAGTGCTCAACGCTGTTGTGAAGCGCGTTGAATATGGCAACGTTGTTGTCGATACCGGTAAGGGTGAAGCAATCGTTCGCCGTGACGAACTGATCCCGCGCGAAATCTTCCGCAATGGTGATCGTATTCGTGCGCTGATCTTTGATGTGCGCCGCGAACAGCGTGGTCCACAGGTCTTCCTGTCTCGTACACACCCTCAGTTCATGGCAAAACTGTTCGCGCAGGAAGTGCCGGAAATCTATGACGGCGTTATCGAGATCAAGGCTGTTGCCCGTGATCCAGGCTCCCGCGCTAAGATCGCAGTCCTGTCTAACGACAGTTCTATCGATCCGGTTGGCGCGTGTGTTGGTATGCGTGGTTCCCGTGTTCAGGCTGTTGTTGGTGAGCTTCAGGGTGAGAAAATCGACATCATTCCTTGGAATGATGATGCAGCAACCTTCATCGTAAATGCACTTCAGCCTGCTGAAGTTGCTAAGGTTGTCCTCGACGAAGACTCCGAGCGCATCGAAGTTGTTGTTCCTAACGATCAGCTGTCTCTGGCAATTGGTCGCCGCGGTCAGAACGTACGTCTTGCTTCTCAGCTCACCGGCTGGGGCATCGACATTATGACGGAAGCGGAAGAATCCGAGCGTCGCCAGAAGGAATTCCAGGTTCGTTCCGATCTCTTCCAGAATACCTTGAATGTTGACGAGATGGTTTCTCAGCTTCTCGCATCAGAAGGCTTTACTTCTGTAGAAGAAGTCGCGTACGTTGACCTCGACGAAATCTCGTCCATTGAAGGCTTCGACGAAGAAACAGCCGACGAAATCCAAGCTCGTGCACGTGAGTACCTGGAAGAGCAGGAAGCAAAACTCGCAGAAGAGCGTCGTCAGCTTGGTGTTTCCGATGAGCTGGTTCAGGTCCCAGGTCTTACATCCGCAATGCTTGTTGCATTGGGTAAAGACGAAATCAAAACCATGGAAGACCTCGCAGGCTGTGCAGCTGACGACCTTGTTGGCTGGACGGAACGCAAGGATAAAGAAACCATTCGCGTGGAAGGTACTCTGAGCAGTTTCGATCTGTCTCGTGCTGATGCGGAAGCTGTCGTGATGTCAGCGCGTGTTGCTGCTGGATGGATCTCTGCGGAAGACCTTGTGGAAGTCTCTGAAGAAGAGCTGGAAGTCGAAGAAGAAGACTTCGAAGGCGAAACATTTGAAGAGACTGTGGTTGACGCCGACGAGGAATTGGCGCAAGAGAGCGGTGCAGAAGACGCAAAAGGCGAGCAGTCCTCTGAATAATCTGTAGCCGCTTGACTGCAGAAAAAAGTTTTATACGGGGGTGTGTTGAAGTTGCAGCATAAGGCTGCGGGTTTCTACATCCCCGTAACTGAATGAAAAATAACAACAATAGTAGGGTTGGGAATACGAAGTGCCGAGAAAAAATGAGCCGACAGAACGAACCTGCGCGGTCACGCGTGAAGTTCTACCGGTGACAGACCTTCTCAGATTCGTTATGGCTCCTGACAAAACTGTTGTAGTTGATGTGAAAGGCACCCTCCCGGGACGTGGGGTTTGGGTGTCGGCAAAGAAGTCTGTTTTGCAGGAAGCGATAAAAAGGCGCGCTTTCTCGAGAGGCTTTAAGGAGCAGGTAAACGCTGAAGACGGTTTGGCCGACCACACCGACAAACTGCTGGAGCAGGCAGCTCTGGGCGCACTGTCCATGAGCCGAAAAGCTGGCAACCTACATGTTGGCTTTTCGAAAGTCGAGGCAGCTCTCAAAAAGGAGAGTGTTCTTGCTCTGGTGCACGCCACTGAAGCCTCTGAAGATGGTGTGCGTAAGTTGGCGGCCCTAGCCGCTTCTAGATTTGGCAAGGTGGATCGTCTCAGCGTGATCCGCCTGTTTAACTCGGAACAGATGAGTACGCATCTGGATCGGGATAACGTTATACATGCTGTACTGCTGGCCGGCGAGGCAGGCAGAAACTTCGTGAAGCACGCGCAACGCCTTGCGCAATTCCGGGAAGTTTCTGTCATGGCTGACGACGACGGTACAAAGGGTGCAGTGGCGCAGGACTGAAGGCAATATGAGCGATACCAAAGACAACCACGACAATCCCACCGGCGGGGAAAAGAAAACGCTGGGCCTCAAACGCGGAGGCAGTGTTGAGAAGGGCACTGTTAAGCAGAGCTTCTCCCACGGCCGCTCCAAGGCAGTCGTCGTGGAAAAGAAGAAGCGCCGTGTAGTTGTGCCGGGCCAAGAAGGCTCCGCGGCACCTGCACCTGCTGCAGCTTCCTCTTCAACTCCTGCAGCCTCCCAGTCACGCCCGGAAAAGCGTCAGGGACAGCAGCAAGAGCGCGGTCCTCAGCAAGCTCGCCGTGGTGCGGGTGATGCTCAGAAGCGCGGTGAAGGCGGCGGTCGCGGTGGCAACCGTAACAACAATAACAACCAGCGTGGCGGTCAGCGTCGCGGTGGTGGTGGCGGTCAGGGCGGTGGTGCCGTTCTGAAAACCTTGACCAAGGGTGAAGCAGACGCACGTCTCGCAGCGCTTAAAATGGCTAAGGTTCGCGAAGTCGAAGATGCTAAACGCCGCGCTGAAGAAGCAAAGCGTCAGGAAATCTTGGCTGCACAGCGCGCTGTAGAAGCAGAAAAACAACGTGTAGAAGACGAAGCTCGCGCTAAGCGTGAAGCTGAAGAAGCTGCTGTACGTGCTAAGGCCGAAGCTGAAGCGAAAGCTAAGCGTGAAGCTGAAGCGGCTGCAAAAGCTGCTGAAGCTCCAAAGCCAGCACAGCGCGAAGAGCGTCCGGCACGTTCTGGTGATCGCCCTCAGCGCAGTGGCGATCGTGGTCCTCGTCCAGGTGGCGACCGTGGTCCTCGCCCAGCAGGTGATCGTGGTCCACGCCCGGCAGGTGACCGTGGTCCTCGTCCAGGTGGTGACCGTGGTCCACGCCCGGCAGGTGATCGTGGTCCACGCCCGGCAGGTGATCGTGGTCCTCGTCCAGGTGGTGATCGTGGTGGTCGTCCACCAATGCGTGATGGCAAGCCGCCAAACCTGAATGGTCCTCGTCCAGGTGGCGGGCGCCCAGGTGGAATTTCTGCAGCTCCGGCAGAAAGCATGGAAACTGGTAAGGAAGTGAGCAAAAAGGCTCTAAAGCCTGCGCTACGTCCTAAAAAGCCTGTTGTGGCTGCTAAGCCAACACCTAAAGGCAACGATGACCGCCGTAAGTCAAAACTAACGATTACCCGCGCCACTGGTGGTGATGAAAGTCGTAATCGTTCACTGGCATCCATGCGCCGTCGTCGTGAGAAAGAAAAACGTAAGGGTCAAAAGGTTGTTCGTGAGAAGGTAGCGCGTGAAGTTGTGCTTCCGGAAGTGATCACCATTCAGGACCTTGCTCAGCGTATGTCTGAACGTGCTGTTGACGTCATCAAACTGCTGATGAAGCAGGGCCAGATGATGAAAATCAACGACGTGATCGATGCTGATTCCGCTGAACTGATCGCCGCAGAGATGGGTCACACCGTAAAACGTGTGTCTGAAGCTGACGTGGAAGAAGGTCTCTTCACCGTTGAAGACAACGACACTGATCTGTCCAACCGTCCACCGGTTGTTACAATCATGGGTCACGTTGATCATGGTAAGACGTCCCTTCTCGATGCGCTCCGCAAGGAAAACGTTGCTTCCGGTGAAGCTGGCGGCATTACACAGCATATCGGTGCATACCAGGTCGAGCAGAATGGCCAGAAGGTCACCTTCATCGATACCCCTGGTCACGCAGCGTTTACTCAGATGCGTGCTCGTGGTGCTAAGTCCACTGATGTTGTGATCCTCGTGGTTGCTGCTGATGATGGTGTGATGCCACAAACCAAAGAAGCTATTGTTCACGCAAAAGCTGCTGGCGTTCCGCTCATCATCGCGATCAACAAAATGGATAAGCCAGGCGCTGACCCTTCCCGCGTTCGCAACGACCTTCTTCGTGAAGATCTGGTTGTAGAAACCATGGGTGGTGACGTTATCGATGTTGAGGTCTCTGCTAAAGAAGGCACTAACCTTGATAAGCTGATCGAAATGATCCTGCTGCAGGCTGAGGTTCTTGAGCTGAAAGCTAACCCTAACCGTGCCGCCGAAGGTACCGTTATCGAAGCTAAGCTTGACGTAGGTCGCGGTCCAGTTGCTACTGTTCTGGTTCAGAAGGGTACACTCCGGGTTGGTGATGTTGTCATTGCTGGTTCCGAATGGGGTCGTGTTCGTGCGATGCTTGATGAGAATGGCAAGCCAGTTAAGGAAGCTGGTCCTTCCAAACCGGTTGAAGTTCTTGGCTTCCAGGCGACACCATCCGCTGGTGACATGGTTGCAGTTGTAGAAAACGAAGGCCGTGCTCGCGAGATTTCCGAATATCGTCACCGCCAGAAGCGCGACAAGATGGCAGCACGTATTGCTGGGTCTCGTGGTTCTCTGGAAGCGATGATGAAGGGCTTGCAGGAAGAAGGCAAAAAAGAATTCCCGCTCATCATCAAATCTGATGTGCAGGGTTCCGCCGAAGCAATCCAGGGTGCGCTCGAAGAACTTGGCAACGACGAAGTCGGCGCACGTGTTGTGGCAGCTTCCGTTGGTGGTATCACCGAGAGCGACATCACTCTGGCGATTGCGTCCAAAGCACCAATCATGGCGTTCAACGTTCGTGCAAACAAACAGGCTCAGGAAGCTGCACGTCGCGAAGGCGTCGAAATCCGCTACTACAGCGTGATTTACGACCTCATCGATGATGTGAAGTCCACTATGTCTGGCATGCTTGCTCCAGAACGTCGCGAAACCTTCCTCGGTTACGCAGACATCAAAGAAATTTTCAACATCACCAAAATCGGCCGTGTTGCAGGTTGTCTGGTCACCGAAGGTGTCGTTCAGCGTGGCGCACAGGTTCGCTTGCTGCGTGACAACGTCGTCATTCACGAAGGTGAGCTGGGTACACTTAAGCGCTTCAAAGACGAAGTCAAAGAAGTTGAATCCGGTGTTGAATGCGGCATGAACTTCACAAACTACAAGGATATGCGCGTCGGTGATGTCATCGAGTGCTTCCAGGTAGAAGAGATCGCTCGCTCCCTCTAACAGAGTGAAGAGCTAAACGAGCGAAATGAACATTCAGCAGCGCCGGCGCGGATTTATCCCCGTCGGCGCTCTGTTGTTCCAAACTCAAAGCAAATTGAGAGATAAAAATGGCAAAAGCACGCGATGAATTTGCAGGTCAGCCGTCTCAGCGCCAGTTGCGTGTTGGTGAGATTGTCCGCAAAGAGCTGTCAGACATTCTTACACGTGGCCGGATCACAGATCCTGATCTGGATGGCGTTATTGTTACCGTGCCGGAAGTTCGCATGTCGCCTGACCTGAGATGGGCAGACGTTCTGGTCATGCCTATGGGTGGTCGCGATATTGATGTTGTCCTCGCTGCACTTAAACGCAACGCGAAGTACCTTCGTGGGCAGGTCGCTCGACGCGTCACAATGAAATACACTTGTGATCTACGTTTTGTAGCCGATACGCGTTTTGACGATGATGATCTGATTACTCGACTGCTGCATGAGCCTGGCATCCGTAAGGATTTTGCTGATGGCGGCATCGATGACGATGATGATCAAGGTGATGACCGCGACTAAGCTTTACAGAGCATAATGCCAAAGATGAAGTCGTGGGTTTCAGACCAGAGTACGCGCTCAGAAGCGCAACGCATGCAAAGAATTAAGAGCTGAGAAGTATGGCGCGCAAACAGCAGCGACGTAGACCCCGTTTTCCTGTAAACGGATGGCTTGTGTTGGATAAACCTCTAAACCTGACCTCCAATGATGCATTGGGGCAGTTGAAGAGGATTTTTCATCCTGAAAAAGTTGGACACGCAGGAACGCTTGATCCGCTTGCGACCGGCTGCTTGCCTATCGCCTTTGGAGAGGCCACTAAAACGGTTCCATACATCATGGATGGACGCAAGGTTTACCGCTTTGAGGTGACCTGGGGCACGCAAACCACCTCTGATGATGCCGAAGGCGAACCGGTCAAGACCTCCGACGTCCGTCCGACGCAAGATGAGATCCTCGAGGTTCTGCCTGAGTTCCGTGGCGCCATTGAGCAGGTTCCGCCAATTTTCTCCGCAATCAAAGTTGACGGAAACCGCGCTTACGATCTTGCCCGGGAAGGCGAAGACGTAAAGCTGGATGCACGTACGATTGTGGTGCATCGCTTGGATCTGGTCGAGTGTCCAGATGAAAACCGTGCGGTTTTTGAAGCTGAATGCGGCAAGGGAACCTATGTTCGCTCACTGGCCCGTGACCTTGGTGAGCGCCTTGGTACATGTGGCTATGTCACTGACTTGCGCCGGTTGCTGGTAGGACCCTTCGGTGAAGAGCAGATGGTTACCCTGGATGAACTTCGTGCTGCTAAAGAAACTATGGCGGCAGAAGTTGAAGAAGGGGAAGAGCCACCTGTTCTCGACCCTCACGAAAATTCAGAACTGATCGGACACATCAAGCCAGTTGAGGTCGCACTCCACCAGTTTGCAGAGGTGCCAATCACCTCTGATGCTGCTGCGAAGGTAAAGCGCGGTAATCCTGTTTTGCTACGTGGTGCAAATGCACCGATTGGGCCCGAGGAAATCTATGTGGTTTCTGGAGGCAAGCTGATTGCTTTTGGTGAAGTCTCAAAAGGTCAGTTTAAGCCAAAGCGAGTTTTCAATCTCTGATGCCTTTCTGAAAGTGGAGCGCCACACGTGAATGTGAATCATCGCGGGGCGCAATCACTGAAAGGCAAACTGTTCTACTGGGATTTATGGCTGCAAGCCTCTTAAGATTCTTCTGGTTTTTTGAGAGTTTTTCAGTCATAGTCCCGCCGCTGGGAAGCTACTGCTTACCCGGTTATTATGTGTTGGCCTGACCCTGCTAGACGACATCTTGGCACGGCCCGAGCTCAACACATAGCTCTGTAAAAGAGCGCATGCCTTCTGGGCATTTAATAAGAGGCAGTATGACTGCCATTAGATAAGGAAAAATCGATGTCGATTACGCCTGAAAAAAAAGCTGAACTGATCAAAGAATTTGCGATCAAAGAAGGTGACACTGGCTCTCCGGAAGTACAGGTTGCTATCCTTACGCACCGCATTACAGTTCTGACTGACCACTTCAAGGGTCATAAGAAAGACAACCACTCACGTCGTGGTCTTCTTAAAATGGTTGCACTTCGTCGTAAGCTCCTTGACTACGTTAAGGGTAAAGACGTTGCTCGTTACCAGTCCCTGATCGAGCGTCTGGGCATTCGTCGCTAAGACGAAGAATTCAAAGCGCGGCAGCGAAAGCTCGCCGCGTTTTCCTTACCCTCTCCTATTTCCAAGGTATTTCGGGAAATTGCGAGAGGTATATTCTGGATCAGATCGTTCTCTTCCAGAATGAACGCAGGCGAATGAAGACCTGGCAGGATTGCCAGAAGCTTACAGCGTATCTCCCAAAAGTGGAGACCGGTTTTTGGTCAAAGGTACGCACAATCAAACAAAAGCTTCTCGCTGTCTTGCCTGCAATCGTTCGACCTGAAAAGGCATCGCGCCCTTGGTACTCAAGGAGTTGGTGCGCGCATTGCCGGCAAATGACAGCCTCAAGTTTGATGACGACCATCAGGCACTGAGGCGAACGTTAGGATAAAGATATGTTTGATATACATCGCGTGGAAGTAGATTGGGGCGGACGTCCGCTCATCCTTGAAACCGGCAAGGTTGCCCGTCAGGCAGACGGCGCAGTCATCGCAACATACGGCGAGACAAAAGTTCTCGCGACAGTCGTGTCCGCGAAGACCGCAAAGCCAGGTCAGGATTTCTTCCCACTTACCGTAAATTATCAGGAAAAGGCATACGCTGCTGGCCGCATTCCAGGTGGCTTCTTCAAGCGCGAAGGCCGTCCTTCCGAGCACGAGACCCTGACATCCCGTCTGATTGACCGTCCGATCCGTCCGTTGTTCGTAGATGGTTACAAGAACGAAACTCAGGTTGTTCTTACTGTTCTGTCTCATGATCTTGAGAACGCTCCAGACATTCTGGCAATGGTTGGCGCATCCGCAGCACTCACCATCTCCGGCGTTCCATTCATGGGCCCAATCGGTGGCGCTCGTGTTGGTTACATCAACGGCGAATACGTTCTGAACCCAACAGTTGACCAGATGGAAGAAACCGATCTGGACCTGATTGTTGCAGGTACGAATGACGCTGTTCTGATGGTTGAGTCCGAAGCTCAGGAACTGACCGAAGAAGTAATGCTCGGCGCTGTGATGTTCGGTCACAAAGGCTTCCAGCCAGTGATCGACGCTATTATCCAGCTCGCCGAAAAAGCTGCTAAAGAGCCACGTGAACTGAACCTGCCAGATCATTCTGACCTGTTCGGTAAAGTTCAGGAACTGGCTGCTGAAGAACTCGGCGCTGCATACTCCATCACCGTTAAGACAGAGCGTAAAAACGCTGTTGATGCTGTGAAGGCGAAAGTTGTTGAAGCTCTTGTAACTGGTGAAGAAGGCGCTCCTGACGCGACTGTCATCTCTGACCTGTTCAAAAAGGCAGAAGCTGCAATCGTTCGTGGCCGTATCCTTGATACCGGTTCCCGTATCGATGGCCGTGACCTTTCCACTGTTCGCTCAATCGTTTCCGAAGTTGGCATGCTGCCACGTGCACACGGTTCTGCCTTGTTCACACGCGGTGAAACTCAGGCAATGGTTGTTGCAACATTGGGTACTGGTGAAGACGAGCAGTTCGTTGACAAGCTCGAAGGCACTACCAAATCTGCATTCATGCTGCACTACAACTTCCCTCCATACTCTGTAGGTGAAGCTGGTCGCATGGGTTCCCCAGGACGTCGTGAAATCGGTCACGGTAAACTGGCATGGCGCGCTGTTAACCCAATGCTGCCTGCACACCATGATTTCCCATACACCCTGCGTGTTGTTTCTGAAATCACTGAGTCCAATGGTTCTTCCTCCATGGCTTCCGTTTGTGGTGCATCCCTGTCCCTGATGGACGCTGGTGTTCCTCTGAAGGCTCCTGTGGCTGGTATCGCAATGGGTCTCATCAAGGAAGGCGAGCGCTTCGCAGTTCTCTCCGATATCCTTGGCGACGAAGATCATCTCGGCGATATGGACTTTAAAGTTGCAGGTTCTGCAAACGGCATCACTGCATTGCAGATGGACATCAAGATCGACGGTATCACCGAAGAGATCATGAAAGTCGCTCTGGAGCAGGCTAAAGGCGGTCGCGTTCACATCCTTGACGAGATGGCAAATGCAATCACCGAAGCTCGTTCTGAGCTGGGTGAGCATGCTCCACGCATCGAAGTGATCAAGATCCCAGTAGACAAGATCCGTGAAGTGATCGGTTCTGGCGGTAAAGTTATCCGCGAGATCGTTGAAAAGACCGGCGCGAAAGTGAACATCGAAGACGACGGCACCGTTAAGGTGGCTTCTTCTGACGGTAAAGCGATTAAAGCTGCTCTCAACTGGATCAACTCCATCGCTGCTGAGCCAGAAGTTGGCGTAATCTACGAAGGCACAGTTGTTAAGACTGTTGACTTTGGCGCATTCGTAAACTTCTTCGGCGCACGCGACGGTCTGGTTCACATCTCCCAGTTGGCTCCACGCAAAGTTGCGAAAGTAACTGACGTGATCAAAGAAGGCGACAAAGTCTTCGTTAAGCTGATGGGCTTTGATGAGCGCGGTAAAGTTCGCCTTTCCATGAAAGTTGTTGATCAGGAAACTGGCAAGGAAATTCCTCGCGAAGAAGCTGCACCAGCTCCTGCAAAAGACTAAGCTTTTCTAGCTAAGTTCAAAAAGGCCGGTCCAGAAATGGATCGGCCTTTTTTCGTTTCAAACTCACTCCGCTGCGCTCTTAGAGGTCTGCGCCTTAAGTCGTGAGTGTCCGGCCAGAATATACAGCCCGCTCAATACGATAATCGCGGAGCCTGCCAGTGTCATGGCGTCTGCGGTCTCATCAAAAATCAGGAAGCCGAGCAGGAGGCCGAAAAGCAATCGGGAGTACCGGAAAGGGGTGACGACGGACACCAACCCGGTGCGCATAGCAACGGTCAGCGAGTAATAAGCCCCAATGCCCACAAGGGTGCCTGCAGCGATGACCAATCCGCTGAAGAGATCCGGCCAGACAAACCCGCCAGACCAGAATGAGTAAGCTGCACCAGTTGGGATAAGCACTGCAAAGCCGTAAACACCAAGCTGCATGTTGGAAAGGGCTGGGGGAGCCGCTCGTGTTGCCAGATCACGCCCTGCAAAGCCAATCATACCGATGATGGCAAGGATCGAGGTCACCTGAAAGCTTTCCGAACTTGGTTGGATAATCATCAGCACGCCAATGAAACCGATCAGGATCGCAAGCCACCGCTGCCAGTTCACGCGCTCCCCAAACAACACGGCAGCACCCAGAGTGACTGTAATTGGAGTGGCCTGAAGAATAGCAGAAGTGCTGGAAAGCGTGTTCAGCGCCAGTGACAGCAGGAAAAACAGCCGCCCCGTAATTTCAAAAACCGCACGCGTGTAAAGTGTTGCCTTCAGCGCTTCCGGCGTAAAAGCCCGTTCACCGCGTCTCCAGGTCAACAGCAAAAAGCCGAATGTGCCGCCGATACCAAACAACATCAGTGTTTGCCCAACGGGCACTGAAGCTGTCGCCGTCTTAAGCAGCGTATCCTCAATGGCAAACCCCAGCATTGCAAGCACCATCCAGGCGCTGCCGCGTATATTATCCATAATAGTATCCCCTTGCGGGAGTAGCTGCCTGGGTCTTGGAAACGCGTGAAAACGCAACCCTGCTGCATTTTTAAGTTCTGTAAAGATGAAAGCGCATTCTCGAAAACAGATCTTGGTTTTCGAGCAGGAGTACGCGTTAAAACAAAGATTTAGAGTCTGATGCGTGCATGGTGTGAACACACCGTACTCTGAGTAAGCTATCCGCTATCTTAGCGCAAGAATATGAGTTCCACGCGGGTTTCTATTCCGGTGGACTTGAGAATTCCTCATAGCTGGAGCGGTTTTAGCACCGCACGGCATCGCCGGCGGTGTTGAAGCATGGATTCCCGAAAGTTCGGGAGTGAGCAAGGCGAGCAGGCAGTGCCTGCGCATTGTGAGTAAATTAGTTTCTTCGGCATTGGCTGCTCGCCTTGCCCGGGCGTTTTTGTATGAAACAAGATCTCCTCCGAAAGGCATTGGGAGCAGGCACCATCAGCAACAAGCACACCGGCCAGAGGCAAATGTGAGTGTCGATGATAGCTAAACGCCTGCCAGTGTAGACGCCCATCGGGTGACCAGCTTCCGCTTGGTCCCTGCACTAAAGACTTTC
>NZ_LMCJ01000003.1:154175-172288 GCF_001623085.1 Pseudovibrio sp. W74 | reverse complement strand
TGTGCAAACTCCAGAGGGCAACCATGGACTGTCTCGGGGTTCAGAGCATCATGGCGCAAACTGCGTATCCAACTTGAGAAACAGAACCTGATTGAACCGGGTCTTACCCTTTATGGTCTGCGGCATACGGTGGCGACCATTTTGCGGGAGATTGGGCTGAACGACAGAGACCTAGCCGCTGCGCTTGGGCATGAGACAGAGGCCATGGCACGGCTTTATGCAAAAGGGGCTGATTTACGCAAAAGCATGTCGGATATTGCTGTCCGATTTGAAAAGGAAATCACGCTGCGCGGGGAAGAGTTCAGCAAGCAGTTGGAGCAAAAGTGTCAAACCACACTGAGAAAAGTGTCAAACCTTGAGAAAGCTGAGCGAATACTCGGTTTATTATCTAGTAATTTCAAGAAGATAAGTGGTGCCCGGAGGCGGATTCGAACCACCGACACGCGGATTTTCAATCCGCTGCTCTACCAACTGAGCTATCCGGGCATTTCGCGTTGGGCAGTGTGCCCCGCTGAGGTGAGGGTCTTATAGGGCGCCTGATTTCCTCTGTCCAGCACCTCAATGAGTTTTCCCAAAGGCTTTTAGGGGGTTAAATCTTTTTTTCTCAGAACGTATTGCAAGGAAGGGGCTGGCTCACAAAAAAAGGGCGCTGTTCATGCGCCCTTAGTTCTCTTCTACTCTCAACAGACTTAGACGCTGACCCAACTGGCCTGTTCGTGAGATTTGGCCATGGTCTGAACGAGGCCTTCAATGAAGATGCCACGTTCGAAGTCGATCAGGTGACTGTCTTCACCCTGCAGGCTTTTCAGAATCTCGTTGACTTCAATGATCTTCAGATCGTTGAAGCCGAGACCGTGGCCCGGGGCCGGGATGAAGCGGTCGTATGGCGCATGGGCTGGCCCTGCCAGAACTGTGGTGTAGCCCTGCCCTGCGACATCGCCTTCAGCTTTGTAGACGTGCATCTCATTCATACGTTCCTGATCATAAACGATGGAGCCTTTGGAGCCGAAGATCTGTACGGCGATGCGGCCTTTACGTCCCCATGCAGAGCGGTTGAGCTGGAGGGTGCCGTTGCCACCATTTTCCAGTTCAAACAGCACGGTGGCTGCATCAAAGGTTTCAACGGCTTTGTCGTTGCCAGCAGCGTCCTTGCGGGTCGCGTATGGCTTGGTCATATGACACATGACTTTGGCAATGCGCAGATCCAGCGCCATGAGCAAGGACATGGTATGCACGCCGAAGTCATCCAGTGCGCCAAAGCCGGAGGCCAATCCGCTTTTCATGCCCCATTCATCATCCGGGTTGGCCATGAAGTCTTCGTCCATCTCAAGACGGATCTGAAGTACATCGCCGATTTCGCCTGAGTTCAGCAGGTCGCGGATGCGGCGCATCATGGGGTTTTGGATGTAGTTATAACCAAGGAAGGTCTTCTTGCCGGATTTGCGGGAGGCTTCCAGCATTTTCTGCGCATCCGCATAGGATGGAGCCATAGGCTTTTCGCAGTAAACGTGCTTGCCAGCTTCCAGAGCTGCGATTGCCATTTCCGGGTGGAACTCATTCGGCGTGGTAATCGAGATAATGTGAATATCCGGATCGGCCAGCATATCACGCCAGTTGCCCGTGGACCTGGCAAAGCCAAAATCTTTTGCGCGTGCTGCTGCCAGTTCTTCATTCACCTCAGCAAGCGTCACCAACTCTGGCTTCAGCTCACCACCAAACACACCGGATACAGCATTCCATGCCAGAGCATGACATTTGCCCATGTATCCGGTTCCAATCAGACCTACGCCGATTTTTTCCATCTCAGTAATCCTGGAAGTGCCCCTAGAATAGAGTTCATTGGAATAGAACGCGTTATGAACGGGGCATTGATAAAATGAAGGAGCGGCACGATCGGGTAATGCCGCTCCTCAGTGTCTCACTGAACATCCTGTAAGTTGCGTATGCCTGACCCGAAAACCGACAGAGGGTTTTCAGGAATACACATCACACAGTGCCGCCCAATGATGCCTCCAAACTGGCAAGCTCTTGCCCGCCAGCCATGAGATCTTGAAGTTCTTCAGCAGTGATTTCGCCTTTCTTCGCAGTACCAAGGGTTTGCCCCCTGTTCAGCACTGTGAAGCGGTCTCCCACTGCCATGGCGTGGCGTACGTTGTGCGAAATGAACACGACGCCAACACCTTTTTTGCGGACCTTATCCATGGTCGAGAGCACGTTTGACGTCTGGCGTACACCCAGAGCAGAGGTCGGCTCGTCGAGGATGAGGACTTTCGCGCCGAAATACACAGCGCGCGAGATTGCGACTGTCTGGCGTTCCCCACCAGACAGTGTGCCCACAGCCTGATCCGGTTCGCGCAGATTGATGCCCATCTTGGACATTTCTTCCATAGTGACTTCGTTTGCGTACTTATGGTCGAAATAAGAGATCGGGCCGAACTTTTTGACCGGTTCACGGCCAAGCCAGAAGTTGCGGGTGATGGACATGAGCGGGATCATCGCAAGGTCCTGGTGCACCGTTGCAATGCCTGCATTCATAGCATCACGCGGGCTTTCAAAGACTTGCTTCTGACCATCAACGACGATCTCGCCTTTGCTTGGCTTGTGCACGCCGGACATGGTTTTGATGAAGGTGGATTTACCTGCACCATTGTCACCAAGCAGACAATGCACTTCGCCGGGCATGACGGAGAAGGAAACACCTGCCAAAGCAATGACGGAGCCAAAATGCTTCTCAATGTTCTTCATCTCAACAATAGGTGTCGTCATGATCAGCGCTCCCCTGTGACGCGCTTGCGGATCATGTTGTTAAACAACACCGCGATCAGCAGCATGGAACCGAGGAAGACCAGATACCAGTCCTGATCGATATTGGTGTAGCTGAGGCCGATCAGCACCATTCCGAAGATGATGGAGCCGAAGAAGGCACCGATTGCAGAGCCATAACCGCCTGTCAGCAGACAGCCACCGATCACCGCTGCAATGATTGCCTCAAACTCCTTTTGGAAGCCACGGCGGGCGTCCGTTGAGCCAGCATCCATAACAGTCAGGATGGCAACGAGAGCTGCACAGCATGCGGTGAACATGAACAGGTACATTTTGACCTTGCGCACCGGCACACCGGAGTTGCTTGCTGCGTTGCTGTCGCCACCAGCTGCAAAGATCCAGCTGCCAAACGGGGAGCGAAGCAGAACCCAGGTTGCCAGAAGAGCCAGCAGACCAAACCAGAGAATATCGACCGGGATGCCATCTACTTTCGGCTTGCCGGACTTGAAGGTGTCGATCCAGCCCGCTTCAGCCAGCCAGTAGAAGAATGGTGTGAACGCTTCTCCGCTAAAGAAGTCAGCAAGCCAGCTGCCTTCAAACTCTGCACGGATGCCGCGCAGCTGAGTGGAGCCGCCGGTTGCCGCTTTAAGGCCTACCAGAGACAGGCCGCGCAGGATAAACAGGAACGCAAGCGTTACAATGAAAGACGGTAAGCCCGTACGGATGACGATCTGTCCGTTGATGGCACCCATTGCAGCTGCCACGATGAAGGTGACAATAATCGCTGCATAGAGTGGCAGGTCGAAGGTGACCATTGCCGCGCCGAAAATCAGGCCTGTGAACGCAACCATAGAGCCAACGGAGAGATCAAACTCACCGCCGATCATGAGAAGTGCTGCCCCAATAGCCAGAATGCCGAGTTGGGCAGCAGGCGTCATGAAGTTCAGGATCCCCGCGAGGGTGAACATCTTAGGGTCAGCAGTAAAAAGAAAGAAGATTGTTACGAGAGCAAGGCCAGCAATGGCGCCAAGTTCAGGACGCTTCATGAGCCGGGAGATGAGCGAGACGTTTTTTACTCTTTCGTCCGCGCTCTCAACAGCAAGATCGGACATTTTATTTCCCTCAGTTTTGCATGACATGAGAGGGATGCGTGCACCCCTCCCACAGCAAAGCTCCTTAACGGATGCCTTGAGCGGACAGCTCTACAACCTGACCGGCTTTATCAGCGGTGATCAGGTTTGGACCGGATGGAACGTTGCCACCAGGGATAAGTCCGTACTCTGCATTGAGAGCGAGGAAGATAACAGGCAGGTAGCCTTGAAGGAACTGCTGCTGGTCGATTGCAAATGCTGCTTTACCGTCAGCAACTGACTGCAGGAAGCCTGCGGACATGTCGAAGGTTGCAACATTTACTTCGCCAGTGCGTCCAACTGCTTCAACAGCTGCCACTGCTGGCTCACCCACGAGAGAAGCACCAAGACCCATGATGGTGTCGATGTCTTCGTTGGATTGCAGAGTTGCCTTGATCTTCGCTTCAACTTCAGCTGGATCGTTATTTGTTGGAACAACAGTTACGTTGCCACCAAAGCCAGCTGCAAAACCGTCACAACGCAGGTCGAGGGACACATTGCCCACTTCCTGGTTGACGCAGATGCCAACTTTGCCGCCCATGTCAGCAAGCTTTTTGCCTGCTGCTTTACCGGCGTCATACTCGTCCTGGCCTACGTGCAACAAAGCACCAAAGCTTGCGGACACATCACTACCGGAGTTCATGGAGATAACTGGGATGCCAGCTTCCACTGCTTTGGTAATGGATGGGCCGAGCGCGTCACCATCTGGAATGGACACAACAATTCCGTCCGGCTCCTGAACGATTGCTGCATCAATCAGCTGGCTCATGGCCACCATGTCAAAAGTTTCTGGAGCACGGTAGGAAACGTTAGCGCCGCTGTCTTTCGCTGCTTTGTCTACACCGTTCTTAACAACAGACCAGAATGGGTCGTTTGCCTGGCCGTGGCTCACAACAATGATGTCAGCAGCCATTACAGCAGGTGCAGTCATGATCGCAGCAGCAGCTACGAACGCGCGTAAAGTCTTTTTCATATAAACCTCCCAAGATTGGCGTATGCCAATTTTAAGTTAGGGTTTCCCCTAGAAGTCTGATGTTTATCTCGTCCACAAACACCAGAGTTCGAATGCGTTTCCGCACGAATTGTAGTGCTCAGCCGTCCCACGGGCAAAAGCACCCATCACCCCCATTATATCAACGCAAGCCTGATTGCGGCAAATGCGTGCTGATTCAGCACTTTAAAAGGGTGATGGACAGAGCACGTGTTACCGGCCCTACAATCGTAGAATTCATCCAAATTTTAGCAATTCGGAAAATTCATTCCAAATTTATAGAACGTACATTGCGGTTTTTCAAGTTTTGGAATAGATTTTTTTCATGACACAGAATTTAGACGCAATTAGCCCAGACATTCCCTCGGATTACGAGAGCCTGAAAGCTCGAATAAGTACTCTTTCGGACAGCATGCCCAAGCGCCTTTTGCAGTGCGCAAGATATGCTTTGGCGAATCCGGACAGAATCGCACTTGGCACCACAGCCGAGATTGCCAGCGCTGCAGGCGTGCAGCCTTCTACTCTTGTTCGCTTTGCCCAAACGCTGGGATTTGACGGTTTCTCGCAGATGCAGCAGATCTTTCAGGGGCAGCTGGTAGGCCGCAACTCTGAATATACGGAGCGCCTGACGAAGATCCGCGAGAGTGGAACAAACACTCCAGGCAGCATTCTTGGCAACTTTGTAGAACGGTCCAAACAGTCGCTTGATGATCTTCTGCGCCAGGTCGACACGGTCGCTCTTGAGCGCTCCATTGAAGCGCTGTCAGCTGCAGAAAACATACACTTATTAGGCCTGCGGCGTGCATATCCGGTCGTCAGCTACCTACACTATACATTGGGCAAGATGGGCGTGAGAACAAACCTGCTGGAATACACGGGTGGCATTCTGGAGGAACGCGTTCAGTTCATCAACGAGAACGACGCATTGTTTGTGGCGACCTTCAGCCCCTACTCTCCTGAGGTGGTTGAGTTTGCAAGCAAGGCCTTTGGCCGGGGTGTCTCTGTTATCTCCTTGACCGACAGCGTTCTGTCTCCAATTGCCCGCGTTTCTTCAACCGTTCTGGAGGTTAATGAGGCAGAGCATGGCGCGTTCAGATCACTCTCCACAACCATGTGTCTTGCCACTTCTATCGCTGTTGCGGTTGGTGATGCACGAAAGTGGACGTCCCTCTCCTAGAGTATCTCTAAGGAATCAATAGGAAGCCGGCAAAGGACTGAATTTGGAAGAGAGCTTGTTTAAAATTTTGGAACAAAGCTCATTCTATTTTGAACATATATTCCACTTGTGATTATTTTTGGAATATGTAATCTTTCAGGAAATGCTAGTACCTGATTGGGAGAATCCGTTGAAATCACTTGATGTCATCACAATCGGCCGGTCATCGGTCGACCTGTATGGAACGCAGGTTGGCAGCCGACTGGAAGACATGTCTTCATTTAATAAGTATGTCGGCGGCTCACCAACCAATATGTCAGTCGGAACAGCCCGTCTTGGGCTGAAATCTGCCCTTATCTCCCGCGTAGGGGATGAGCACATGGGCCGTTTCATCCGCGAGCAGCTGGTTAAAGAAGGCGTTTGCGTTGATGGTCTTGTTACTGACAAGGACCGCCTGACCGCCCTTGTTATTCTTGGCATTCGCGACAAAGAGCAGTTTCCGCTGATTTTCTATCGCGAAAACTGTGCTGACATGGCGCTGTGCGAAGATGATATTGATCCTGAGTTTATTGCTCAATCCGGCTGTGTGACTGTAACAGGCACACACCTTTCGCACCCACGCACAGAAGCTGCTGTTTTAAAAGCGCTGCGTCTTGCGAAAGAGAACGGCTCCCGTACGGCTCTGGACATTGACTACCGCCCCAACCTTTGGGGTCTT
The DNA here is from genome assembly GCF_001623085.1 of Pseudovibrio sp. W74. Classification (NCBI taxonomy): domain Bacteria; kingdom Pseudomonadati; phylum Pseudomonadota; class Alphaproteobacteria; order Hyphomicrobiales; family Stappiaceae; genus Pseudovibrio; species Pseudovibrio sp. W74. The sequence goes on along the minus strand of NZ_LMCJ01000003.1, from coordinate 165,530 downwards.
GCGGGCCATGGTGATGGTGAAGAGCGTTTCATCGCTTCTGAGAAAGTGACTGCTGAGCTGCAAAAGCACCTGCACCTGTTTGATCTGATTGTGGGTACGGAAGAAGAGTTCCATATCGCAGGCGGTTCCACCAACACGCTTGAAGCCCTGAATGCCGTGCGCAAGGTCAGTAAGGCTGCTCTTGTTTGCAAGCGTGGCCCGATGGGCGCTGTGGTGTTTGAAGATACGATTGGCGCGAGCCTTGATGATGGCAAGTCCGGTCCGGGCTTCCCGATTGAAGTGTTCAACGTGCTTGGTGCGGGCGATGGCTTTATGTCTGGCCTGCTGCGCGGCTGGCTGAAGGATGAGACCTGGGAAACCACCCTCACCTATGCAAATGCATGTGGTGCGTTTGCTGTCTCTCGCCATGGCTGTGCGCCTGCTTACCCAAGCTGGGAAGAGCTGCAGTGGTTCCTTGATAACGGTTCCTCCGAGCATGCTCTGCGCAAAGATAGGAAGCTTGAGCAGATCCACTGGTCTACCAACCGCAAGGGTGAGTGGTCCAACATGAAGGTGTTTGCCTTCGATCACCGCTCTCAGCTGGAAGACATGGCAGCCAAAGTTGGCGCATCCGAAGACAAGATCCCTGAGTTTAAAGAGCTTTGCCTCAAAGCTGCTCAGCAGGTTCGTGCTGGTGGTGACGACTACGGTATTTTGTGTGATGGCCGTCTTGGTGAGGAAGCTCTGTTCAAAGCAACGGGTTCTGGTCTTTGGATTGGCCGTCCGGTTGAACTGCCGGGCTCTCGCCCACTGGAGCTGGAGATTGGTCCGGACCTTGGTTCGCAGCTGGCGGAATGGCCGGTTGAGCATGTGGTCAAAGTGCTGTGCTTCTACCATCCCGATGACAGCGCTGAGATGAAGGCCCGTCAGGAAGAGACCATTTTACGCCTTGCGCATGCATGCCGCGAAAATAATCTGGAATTTTTGCTCGAAGTCATCCCGTCCAAGGTTGGACCCGTTGATGATGATACCACCGCGACCATCATTCAGCGCTTCTATGATCTGGGTGTTTACCCTGACTGGTGGAAGCTGGAGCCTTTGAAGACCGATGCAGGCTGGCAGAAAGCTTGTGATGCGATCAAGTCAAATGATCCCTGGTGTCGCGGTATTGTTGTTCTTGGCCTTGATGCACCAGCTGAGGAGCTCGCTGCGAGCTTTGAGGTTGCCGGCAAGTATGACCTTGTGAAAGGTTTTGCTGTGGGCCGCACTATTTTTGCTGAGGCTGCTGAGAAGTGGCTTGGCGGAAACATTTCTGACGAAGAAGCCATCGCTAACATGGCTGCAAAATTTGAAGGCCTCGGATCTGTCTGGGAGCAGGCCCGAATGGATAAGAAAGAAGTTGCATGAGCACGATCAGATTAACAGCCGCGCAGGCTCTGGTTCGCTATCTAGCAGCCCAGAAGACGCCTGAGGGAGACAGCTTTATTGCTGGGGTCTGGGCTATTTTCGGTCACGGTAACGTGGCGGGTCTTGGTGAAGCGCTTTATCACGCTCAGGACACGCTGCCGACCTACCGCGGTCACAACGAGCAAGGTATGGCCCATGCGGCTATCTCCTATGCCAAGGCATCCAACCGTCGCCGTGCGATGGCTGTGACCACCTCCATTGGTCCCGGTGCGACCAACATGGTGACTGCTGCTGCGCTGGCTCACGTGAACCGCCTGCCGGTTCTGCTGTTGCCAGGTGACGTGTTTGCAAATCGTGCGCCGGATCCAGTGCTTCAGCAGATTGAAGACTTTCAGGATGGCACCGTCAGTGCAAATGACACTTTCCGCCCTGTAAGCCGTTACTATGACCGCATCCAGCGCCCTGAGCAGCTTCTGACTGCTCTGCCACGCGCTATGGCGGTTATGACTGATCCGGTCGAGTGTGGCCCTGTCACGCTGGCTATGTGTCAGGACGTGCAGGCAGAAGCATATGACTGGCCTGAGAGCTTCTTTGAAGAGCGCACCTTGCACTTCCGCCGCCCTGCACCTGATGCAGCTGAGCTGGAATCTGCGGTTGCTGCCATCCGCGCTGCGAAAAAACCAATGATCATTGCTGGTGGTGGTGTGCACTACTCTCTGGCAACGGATGATCTGAAGAGCTTTGCTGAGACACACAAGGTACCAGTTGCTGAAACGCAGGCTGGCAAGTCCGCTCTGCCATGGGATCATGAGCTGAATCTGGGCAGTGTTGGTGTGACCGGCTCTTCTGCTGCAAACGCTGTTGCTGAAGATGCTGATCTGATCATTGCAGTTGGCACACGCCTGCAGGACTTCACGACAGGGTCCTGGGCACTGTTTAAGAACCCGGATCGCCGTATTTTGCAGCTGAACGTAGCTTCTTACGACACTGGCAAGCACAATGCGCTGCCGCTGGTGTGTGATGCACGTGTTGGCTTGCAGGCTCTCAGCCAAAACCTAGGCAGCTGGAAGGCCGAGACCGAGACAGCGTCTCACCTTGCAACCTGGCTCTCAGCCGTTGAAAATGCAACGGCAGCCCCTGAGGGTGGCAATGAGTTGCCAACTGATGCGCAGGTGATTGGCGCTGTTCAGCGTGCCTCCAACGCAGACACCACTGTTGTGTGTGCGGCTGGTGGCCTGCCGGGCGAGCTGCACAAGCTTTGGAAGACCGACAAGCCGGGTGGTTACCATCTGGAATACGGCTTCTCCTGCATGGGCTATGAGATTGCCGGTGGTCTTGGCGTGAAGATGGCCAAGCCAGAGAACGAAGTGGTCGTCATGGTTGGCGATGGCAGCTACATGATGATGAACTCCGAGCTGGCGACCTCCGTCATGCTGGGCCACAAGATCATTCTGGTTCTGCTGGACAACCGCGGTTACGGCTGCATCAACCGCTTGCAGATGGCAACCGGTGGTGACAACTTCAACAACCTGCTGGATGATGCCTACCACGTTGAACCATCCAACATTGATTTTGCTGCACATGCGGGTGCAATGGGGGCAACCTCTGAGCACGTGAAGAGCATTGAAGAGCTGAGTGAAGCTCTGGAGCGCGCAAAAGCCAGCACCAAGTCCTACTGCATTGTGATCGACACTGATCCGCTGCCAACCATGCCTGAAGGTGGCCACTGGTGGGATGTAGCTGTGCCAGAAGTATCAAAAAGAAAAGAAGTTAATGAAGCTCGCAAGGGCTATGAGCATGCGCTGACCAATCAGCGTTTGGGGGACTAAGGCCAATGATCCGTTACGGAACCAACCCAATTGCGTGGAGCAATGACGACGACCGTACTCTTGGTGCGCACATTTCTCTGGAACAGTGCCTGAGCGAGGCTGGCGAAATCGGCTTTGGCGGCATTGAAAAGGGCCACAAGATGCCAACCGAGCCAGCTGCTTTGAAAGCTGCGCTCGACCCGCATGGTCTTGCCTTTGTTTCCGGCTGGCATTCCCTGAACCTGTTGGCTCACAGCGTTGAAGAGGAAAAGAAGGCTATCCAGCCGCACCTCGATCTGCTCAAAGCCATGGGCTGTAAGGTTTGCATCACCTGTGAGACTTCCAACGCGATCCACGGCGCTGATGATACCCCGCTGGCAGACAAGCCTGTGCTGGCTGATGACCAGTGGGCGAAGTTTGGCGCTGACGTTGAAGCAGTTGCTGCCTATTGTGCTGAACAGGGTATCTCGCTCGTTTACCATCACCACATGGGTACTGTGGTACAGAGCGGTGAAGAGATTGATCGCTTTATGGACGTGACCGGACCGAACACCTACCTGCTGCTGGACACTGGCCATGCATGGTTTGGTGGAGCAGATCCGGTTGAAGTTGCCAAGAAGCATATGGCGCGTGTACGCCATTTGCATACGAAGAACGTTCGCCCGACTGTCCGCGCACAGGTTGAAGGCGAGCGCCTGAGCTTCCTGGAAGGCGTCCGCCGCGGTGTGTTCACCGTTCCTGGCGATAAAGAAGGCGGCGTTGATTTTGAACCTGTGCTGAAGGTTGCAGCCGAGCATGGCTATGAAGGCTGGCTGGTGATTGAAGCGGAGCAGGACCCTGATCAGCGCAATCCGTTCACATACCAGAGCATGGGCCTGAAAGCACTGCGTGAGATGGCTATCAGCGCTGGTCTTGATAAGAAGGTAGTCGCATGAGCAAGCTTCTCGTAAAACCCAATGGTACAGAGGGCAAGGTGCATGACATCACGCCTGAATCTGCCGGTTGGGGCTACGTTGGTTTTGGCCTTTATCATCTGGAACCAGGCGCAAACGCCAAGGAGCTGATGAAGGGCAAAGAAGCCATTCTGGTTATCGTGGAAGGCAAAGCTTCCATCACTTCTGATGGTCAGGACTTTGGTGTGCTTGGTGAGCGTAAGAACGTGTTTGAGCGCATCAAGCCATGGTGTGTGTACGTTCCTGCCGGAGCTGAGTGGAGCGCAACTGCTGTTACCAAGCTGACACTGGCTGTGTGTACTGCCCCTGCAAAAGACGGCAGCTACCCTGCCCGCGTGATTGGCCCGGATGACATCCCTAGCGTTGAGCGCGGCGTTGGTGCCAACACCCGCTACATTCACCCGATTGCCATGGAAGACCAGGACTTTGCAGAGAGCCTGCTGGTGACTGAGGTCTACACCCCTCAGGGCAACTGGTCATCTTATCCTCCGCATCGTCATGATGAAGATAACTTCCCGGAAATGACCTATCTGGAAGAGACGTATTACCACCGTCTCAACCCGGACCAGGGTTTCGGTTTCCAGCGTGTGTTCACTGAAGATGGTGAGCTGGATGAGGCGATTGCCATGTCCAGCGGGGATGTTGTGCTTGTTCCAAAAGGGCACCACCCTTGCGGCTCTCCGTATGGCTACGAAATGTACTACCTGAATGTGATGGCTGGCCCGATGCGTAAATGGCGCTTCCAGAACCACCCTGACCACGACTGGATTGCACAGCGCGACGCAAAACCTGCGGACGCCTAAGGCACCTGATATCCGCGTGTTCCCACTGATATGTCCTTGGGAGCACGCGTTTAATAAGCGCGTAGATTCTGCGGAAACCACTAGGCATTCGTTGGAAATGCGCGATATAAACGCTGTTGTGAAAGATAAGCTATGACTGTTTCAATTGGCCTGTTGGGAGCTGGCCGTATTGGCAAGACCCACGCAAAAGCTGTAAGCCAGCTTGAAAATGCCAAGATGGCTGCTGTGTTCGACCCGTTTGAAGATGCTGCAAAAGAGATTGCAGCTCAGACAGGTGCACGCGTTGACGGCCTTGATGCCATCATGAACGATCCGGCTATTGATGCTGTGATCATCGCGACCCCAACTGATCTGCACGCTGAGCAGATTGAGCAGGCTGCGCGTGCTGGTAAGGCAATCTTCTGCGAAAAGCCAATCCATCTGGACGGCGACCGTGTGCGCGAATGCCTCAAGGTTGTTGAGGAGACCGGTGCCAAGCTGATGGTTGGCTTCAACCGTCGTTTTGACCCGAACTTCGCTGAAGTGAAGCGCCAGATCGAAGCAGGTGTGATTGGTGACGTTGAGATGGTTCAGATCACCTCTCGTGACCCTTCCCCGCCACCAGTCGATTACGTGAAGCGCTCCGGCGGTTTGTTCAAAGACATGATGATCCATGACTTTGACATGGCTCGCTTCCTGCTTGGCGAAGAAGTTGTTGAAGTGAACGCTATGGGCAGCGCACTCGTATCTGAAGAGATCGGTGCTGCTGGTGATGTGGACACCGCAACTGCAACGCTGAAGACAGCAAGCGGCAAGATCTGCACCATCACCAACTCCCGCCGCGCCACTTACGGCTACGACCAGCGCGTGGAAGTGCACGGTTCCAAGGGTATGGTGTCTGCAGAAAACATGCGCACCACCACTGTGACTGTAGCAAATGGTGACGGCTACACCGCTGAGCCACTCATGGACTTCTTCATGGAGCGTTATGAAGCGGCTTACCGCATTGAGCTTGCTGCCTTCGTTGACGCTTTGACCAGTGGTTCCGAGATCTCTCCAAACGGCTTTGATGGCCTGAAGGCTCTCGAACTTGCTGAAGCTGCAACTGAAGAAGTTGCCAAAGCACGCGATCTGGCAAACGCTTAAGCTGCTTTAAAAACTGAATATGAAAAGGGCCGATGCATTGCAACGGCCCTTTTTTATTGGTCTAAAGCCTTCGCTTTACGCCATGGCTGCCTGACGGCGGACGGTGGCGATGCGGAAGCGGTTGGCGACGTAGGCGCCGTCTGTGAGGCTGGCGTTGCCGGCCGGGTTGGCACCGGTGACGTGGAAGTCAGAGTACGCTGCTGACTGGTTCACGTAGATGTTGCCAATCAGGTTCACAGAAAGCGGTGCGCCTGCCCAGGCGTAGGCATCGGTGGCCTTGTCAATCACATCTTCATTGGTTGAATACAGCGCTGCGGTGATGGCACCGTGGCTCTTGGCTGAGCCTGCTGCACGGGCGATGGCGTCGTCGATATCATCACAAGCAATGATGAAGGAGATCGGGCCGAAGCGCTCCTGCATGTAAGCTTCTTCTTCTTTGGAATCGACCGCCACAACGGTTGGCGTTGCAGAACGTGCGCCGTTCATGCCTTCTACTGGCTCAGAAGAGCGGATCACTTTGCCCAGTTTTCCTGCTGCAAAAATACGTTCCAATGTGGACGGGTTCTGCACGGCACCGAGGATGGCAGCGGCACGAGCCGGATCGCCAAGAAGCTTGTCCAATGAGATCTTGATGGCTTGCGCCACTTCCTCAAAGCTCTTCTTGCCGTCGTTGGTTTCAATGCCGTCACGGGGAACGAAGATGTTCTGCGGTGTGGTGCACATCTGACCAGAATAGAGCGACAGGGAGAACGCAATGTTGCTGGCCATGCCGCGCAGGTTGTCAGTCGATTCAATGGTGATTGCGTTGACGCCAGCTTCCTCGGTGTAGACCAATGCATCACCTGCATTTTCACGCACCCACGCTCCAAAGGCATTAGAGCCGGTGAAGTCGATGATCTTCACAGCATCATTGGTCACCAGTTCCTTGGTTTTTGGCGCCTCTGCGGTATCAGCAGCCAGCATCAGTACGTTTGGATCAAAGCCAGCTTCTTTGAGCACCTCACGGCCAATCTGAATGGAGATGGCCATTGGCAGGATCGCCATTGGGTGCGGTTTGATGATGACCGGGTTGCCAGTGACGAAGCTTGCGAACATACCCGGATAGGTGTTCCAGGTTGGGAAAGTTGCACAGCCGATGACCAGCGCAACACCGCGTGGCACAACGCGGAATTTCTTATCCAGCACAATCGGATCATGCTTGCCCTGCGGCTTGGTCCAGGTCACCTCGGTTGGTGTCTGGGTCATCGCGTCATAGGCATAAGCGACGGCTTCCAGCCCTCTGTCCTGCGCGTGCGGGCCACCTGCCTGAAACGCCATCATGAAGGCCTGACCAGAGGTGTGCATCACCGCGTTGGCGATGAGAAAGGATTTTTTGTTGATGCGGCTCAGCATTTCCAGCGCAACGCCGACGCGCTCTTCAACACTGGCTTTCGCCCAGCTCTTGCCAGCTTCTGAGGCTGCTTTGACCAACTCTGCGGGATCGGCATCTTCATAGGTGACGCCCAGCTCTTTGCCATAGGGCGACGATTCTGCGCCTGTCCAGTTGCCGTTGGTTGGCTGGCCCAGTGCGAATGGCTTACTGAGAATCCCCTCAAATTCTGCAAGCTGATCGTCTTTTGCTGTTTCGCCGTAGATCTTACCGGATGCGATCTCAGGATAAGCGGACCAGTAATCTCTTGATTTACTTGTCTTTACTGCTTGAAAGAGCGTGTCTTTATGCGTTTCAAAAAAGTTACTCATTGTTCCTCCTCGAAAAACCTGCGCCTACCGCAGTGCTTCTTCGACCAATGTGTGACCTTAAAGCGCTCCGCAATTACTCCAGATCGCGCGAACACTTTAAGGTCTCTTGTTTCCTGCGTATTCTCTTCCCAAAACCGGATTCCACTTTTGGCGAATACGCTCTGAATTCCAATTGACAGCGGTTTCACTTCCAGACAATAATTTACCGACCGGTCAGTCATTTCAAGCAAAAAGTGCCAGAACCATCGACCAGTCTACGAAATGATTAGGTTTTCCAGAGGGCTCTCCTCATGAATTTGGAAGTTCATTGGGAGTAAATTGGTGGTTCACTGGTGAGTGATGATTGATCTATTTGGAGGGAGAGACCATGAGCGAGACCACAGTCATTTCCGAGCAGAGCATCTTGGTGGATGTGAATGACACCTACCACGTGATTACGCTGAACCGCCCTGACAAGCTGAACTCGTTCAATGACGAGATGCACCGCGCGCTCTATGCGGCGCTGGAAGCTGCGGACGCAGATGACAACTGCCGCGCCATTTTGCTGACGGCTGCAGGCAAAGGCTTCTGCGCTGGTCAGGATCTTGGTGACCGCGTGAAGCCGACACCAGACTCCCCTCCACCGGACCTGACCCAGACCATCGGTGATTTTTATAATCCTCTCATCCGCAAGCTGAAGTCGATCAACATACCGATCGTGTGTGCAGTCAATGGCGTGGCAGCTGGTGCAGGCGCCAACATTGCCATGGCCTGTGATATTGTGATTGCCTCTGAGAAAGCCAAGTTTATTCAGGCGTTTGCCAAGATCGGGCTTGTGCCGGATTCTGGTGGCACCTACTTCCTGCCGCGTCTCGTGGGTTCTGCCCGTGCACGTGGCCTTGCCATGCTGGGCACGCCGATCACCGCTGCGCAGGCTGCGGAATGGGGCATGATCTGGAAGTGTTCTTCTGCCGAGACCTTTCTGGAGGAAGCCACTGCTATGGTGCAGGAGTTTTCTGTTGGGCCAACCATCGGCCTTGGCCTGATCAAGCAAGCGCTGAATGCTTCAGAAGGCAACACACTGGATGAACAGCTTGATCTGGAGCGGGATTACCAGGGCGAAGCCGGACGGACACCGGATTATCTGGAGGGCGTGACGGCCTTCATGGATAAGCGGGCTCCAAAGTATTCAGGCAAGCGCTGATGAACAAGCAGGAATTAGCGGAGGCCGTTGCGGCCTCCATGTGGGACGAAGACGAGGCGACACAAGCGCTTGGGATGACGCTGGACGAGATTGCACCCGGACGGGCTGTGATTTCCATGAAGGTGATGGAGCGCATGACCAACGGGCATAAGACCTGTCATGGCGGGTACATTTTTACCCTTGCAGACAGTGCCTTTGCGTTTGCATGCAACAGCCATAACCAACGTGTTGTCGCCTTTCAGTGTTCCATCACGTATCTCGCCCCTGCTTTTGAAGATGATGTTTTAACGGCAACTGCCGAGGAACTTACCGTGCAAGGCCGATCCGGCATTTACGACATTCATGTGCGCAATCAGGACGGCGCGCATATTGCAGAATTTCGCGGAAACTCGAGGACCATCAAAGGGACACATATCGAGTTAAGCACCTAATTTTTATGGATGACCAGCATTTGAGGAGGAGAAAATGTTGGAGGTTGAAGAACGCAGGCCCGATCTGGAGCCTATTGAAACGGCAGGACGGGAAGACCTAGCAGCGCTGCAATTGGAGCGCATGCGCTGGTCAGTGCGGCACGCCTATGAGAACGTAAAGTTCTACAAAGACAGTTTTGATGCAGCTGGCGTGCATCCTGATGATCTGCAAAGCCTTGCTGATCTGGCGAAGTTTCCATTCACCACCAAGCAGGACTTGCGCGACAATTATCCGTTCGGGATGTTTGCTGTTCCGGAAGAGGATATCTGCCGCATTCATGCATCCTCTGGCACCACAGGCAAGCCTACCGTTGTCGGCTACACCAAGAAGGATATTGAAACCTGGGCCGGTGTGGTTGCGCGTTCCATTCGTGCAGCAGGTGGCAAGCCGGGTGACAAAGTGCACATCGCTTATGGTTATGGGCTGTTTACAGGTGGCCTGGGTGCGCACTACGGGGCGGAAGCGCTTGGCTGTACTGTCATTCCAATGTCTGGCGGCATGACAGAGCGGCAGGTGCGGCTGATTGAGGACTTCAAGCCAGAGATCATCATGGTCACCCCGTCTTACATGCTCTCCATTCTGGATGAGTACCGCAAAGAAGGGCTGGACCCGCGCAAGAGTTCCATCAAGATCGGCATCTTTGGAGCTGAGCCATGGACCAACTCCATGCGCGAAGAGATTGAACAAGCCTTCGACATGCATGCGGTTGATATCTATGGCCTTTCAGAGGTTATGGGTCCGGGTGTGGCGCAGGAGTGCGTTGAGACCAAGGATGGCCTACACATCTGGGAGGATCACTTCTATCCGGAGATCATTGATCCGGTAACTGGTGAGGTTCTGCCGGATGGATCAGAAGGTGAGCTGGTGTTTACCACGCTGACCAAGGAAGGCCTGCCGATCATCCGCTATCGCACCCGCGACCTGACCCGCTTGATGCCGGGCACGGCCCGCAAGATGCGGCGCATGGAGAAGATCACCGGTCGGTCTGACGACATGATGATCGTACGCGGTGTGAATGTGTTCCCGACCCAGATTGAAGAACAGATGCTGCGCTGTGACGGGCTCTCCCCTCACTACCAGATCCAGATTGCCCGCAAGGGACGCATGGACCAGCTGACCGTCAACGTGGAAGCCGCTGCACATGCAACGTCTGACGCTGATCGTTTGGCAAGCGCCAGGGAACTGGCGGTTCATGTGAAAAACAACATCGGAATTTCGGTTGGGGTAGACGTGGGCCTGCCAAATTCCATAGAACGAAGCCAAGGCAAGGCCACGCGGGTTATCGACCTGCGGCCTAAAGAAGATTAACGGAATTAAAAAGCATGGCGCGCACCAGAGCAGCGGATTATGACGACAAACGCAAATCCATCTTAAAGTTATCGGCGCGCGCCTTTGCGCAGCAAGGCTATGACAAAACCTCGATGGCGCAGCTCGCCAAGATCTGTGGGTTCTCCAAGGCTTTGCTCTATCACTACTACGAGAACAAGGAGACGCTGCTGATCGACATCATCAGCGCTCATCTTGAAGAGCTGGTTGATGCGGTGGAAAGTATTGCTCAGGCAGAACAAGACCCACTGGAGCGTCTGCGCGGCCTGTGCCGTGCTTTACTGCTGGCTTATGAAGACGCAGATTCTGAGCATAAGCTGCAGATCAACGAGCTGTCCTTTCTTCCAACAGAGAAAAAGCAGGACATCATTGAGCTGGAGCGCAAACTGGTTGCCATCTTCGCCAAAGCAGTTGCGGCCACAAACCCGCAGTTTGGCGATGGCAGTGCGCTGATCAAGCCCGTGACCATGAGCCTGTTTGGTATGCTCAACTGGTCTTATCTATGGTTTAAACCGGGCGGCGACCTGACCCGCGAAGGTTACGCGGATCTGGTGGTGCAG
>NZ_LMCJ01000003.1:105076-154149 GCF_001623085.1 Pseudovibrio sp. W74 | reverse complement strand
CGGCTCGCAGTCCATACAAGGTACGGCGGCGAGCTAAGCCTCGCCTGCCGCTCTTACGATTTCACCAGTGCCTGCGCTGCAAGTTGCTGCATCATGTCTATGTAGCGAGTTTGCGTCCAGTTGCAGTCGATGCGCAGCTGTTCCCAATTGCGGACGGAGAGGATTGTGAGGAGCATATCGGTCGCTTCCACCTCGCTCATGCTGTCTGTTAGTGCGCCATCTACTTTGAGCGCCTGAACCGCCTTTTCGCAGCCATCACGGATGGCGCAGATTCGGTCATTCCAAGCAGCAGCTGCCTCTTCATCGGTCTCCTGCATGGCCATCAAAGCTTTGGCCACACCAAAAATCGTTGGGATGTAATTGCCCCAGGTTTCGACCCAGGCCTCCAGCCTTTGCGTACCGGATGCAGCGCTTCGGCTTTTAGCCAGCTTTGCGTCTATGTCGTGCACCTCATCCAGATAACGCGTTGTAGCGGTGAGTAAATCTGCCCGGTTGGGAAAGTGCAGATAGAGCGCTTGGCGGCTGATTTTTGCCGCCTTTGCGATGTCTGACATGCGCACAGCACTGCCGTTTCCGGCCTCCAGCAACTGCCATGTGGATTTTAGGATGCGATCACGAGTGGGATTATTCTGACTTGACATGATGTCAATATAGGTGCGATTGACACGATGTCAACTTGACATCATGTAAAGCAAGAAAGAATAGAGCCATGAAAGTTATCGTATTTGGTGCAACGGGCACTGTTGGCAGGCTTGCCACGGAGAAGATGCTGGCAGATGGGCATGAGGTGACCGCCTTTGCCCGCAGCCCGAGCAAACTGCAGATCGAGCATGAAAACCTGACGCTCCGGGCTGGTGATGCAGCGTCCCGCGATGTTGTCGCAGCCGCAATTCAGGGCCACGATGCCGTGGTGATTACGCTTGGCGCCGGCATGTCGCGCAACAGCACCATCCGGTCTGTTGGTACGCGCAATGTCATTTTGGGGATGCAACAACATGGGGTGGAGCGGCTGATTTGTCAGTCCACACTTGGAGCACATGAGAGTTGGTCCAATCTCAACTTCTTCTGGAAGCGGATCATGTTTGGCGCGTTGTTGCGACCTGTGTTCAAGGACCATGAACTGCAGGAAGAGCTGGTGCGGGTGAGCGGTCTAGACTGGACTATCGTGCGGCCCAGCGCGTTTGCTCCAGAGCTTGCAACTGGCAGCTATAAAGAGGACTTTCCAGCCACAGACCGACGTCTTTCTTTGAAGATTGCGCCTTCAGATATTGCCGGATTTCTCAGCCGTCAGCTCTCAGAGGTGCAGTACCTTCACCGTGCTGTGGGGATCTCCACTTGAGGTCTTATAGCGAGGGGCAACCGGAGTTAGATCAGAGATTTCTTGCATAAGCCGCTGCTTGTGTAGACCTCTTCAGCTGCCAAAACAGCTTCTTCTTTGCTGGCGCGTTGTCCGTCTTCGATGAACTCTGAGCCATCGCTTACAAGGAAGTACCAGACAATCTGACCTCCCTCCTCTGTGTATCTGTTCACCTGCATGAGTGCTTTGGGGTCGTCTGGTACACGGCCCACGCCTTTCCCGTCCCCAACCTTTGCTCCTTCGGCGGGACCCCAGATGTATTTCAGTTTTCCCACTTTCTCTCCCTCTGATACCTTTGCCATGAGAGCACCAACATAACGAGAATAAGCAATCTGAGAGGCTATTGTGCCAAGCGCCTTTGTTGCTTCCCCTCCGGATGCTCTCACAAGAGCTTCATGCAAAATCTGCCATTGCCACATAAGGGATGGGGGCATCGCCAACTCTTCCCAAAGCAAGATTGCCACTTCAAGGGACTGAAAGGAGCCGCCGATGAAAGTGTTTCTTTTGCCGTCTTTCTCTTTCCAGTAGAAGCCAGGTAGCCATTGCATGCTTCCGCTCCATATGTTCACTTTATGTTCTACATCAGCAAATACGTTTAAACAAGCCAGTAGAATGTACTGAGCGAGGGAAGGTTTCACCCTGTACGATGCCTGTGTTTTGCCCGGATTGAGCTCTGCAGTAAAAATGCAGCTTGCAAGACTCTTCTATTTTTCCGAGAGTTACGGGAAGACTCAAGGAACAGACCCATCATGAAAACAGAACGCGAAAAGATGGAAGCGGGTGAATGGTACACCTGCATCGATGACGAGCTGGAAACGCTGCGGCAAGCGGCCTACCACGCTATACATGAGCATCGTACACTGCACCCAAGCAAGCGTGGCTGGATAAGCCCTGCCCTGCGTGCGCTGCTTGGCAGTTCCACCGACAGCACAATCATCGAAGCGCCGTTTCATTGCGCTTATGGCATCAACATTCATTTGGGAGAACGGGTTTTCCTCAATGCGGGCTGCACCATTTTAGATACCGCGCCTGTGCGAATTGGTGACCAGACCATGCTTGGGCCGAATGTGCAGATCTATTGCGCCCAACACCACAAAGATGCAGAGAAGCGCTGTGCGGGACTGGAAATCGCAAAGCCGGTGACCATTGGCAAGCGGGCGTGGATTGGCGGGGCTGCGATCATCATGCCGGGCGTGACCATTGGCGATGAGGCCATTGTTGGCGCAGGCAGCGTGGTGACCAAAGATGTACCCGCCGGAGCCACCGTGGTAGGTAACCCCGCGCGGGTGAGAGGCTAACTCTCCAAAGAGAGAAACTGGCTGCCGGTTTTCCCATGCAGCCAGTTTGGATCGGGTCAGGCTTCCAGCGTTTGGTGCCCGGCCTCTGTCTTTGGGGCTGCTTGTCTCTTTCCAAACCACATTCTGCTGATGAGGCGATCTCGCAGGATAAACTGGTGAAACGCCCATCCAACAACATGCAGCACAAGCAAAGCGGTCAGCACGTTCGCGATGACACCATGGGCGACACGTGCCGGATACACTGTGAGGTCTGCGGGGAGTGGGGCTCCGGAACCGCCCAGCGTTATTGCAAAGAGATCTGCGTTATAGGCCATGACGAGACCAGAGAGCACCATACCTGCAACCAGCGCATACATGGCCCAGTGGGTCAGCCCAGCGGCAGTGTTGAGTGCGGCTTTTCCCGTGTCTGCTTTTGCAGGCTTTGTTGTTACAAAACGGGTGATGAGGCGCAGAAGGATGAGCACGCCGATGGTCATGCCCCAGATGATATGTCCAGTCATACCGGTGAGTTTTTGCGGGTCGGTGCTTTCCATAGCTGCCATCATGGGCCCTCCCACCACCAGCGCCATAAATATCATCAGGGCGAGGATCCAGTGCAGGGCTACTAAGGCCGGGTGATAGCGTGTTGTCATCGGGTGTTCCAATCATCAATCTTCAACGGAACCGGCAGTGGGTTCCTGATTATGTCTGGAGTGCATTTTACGTTACCTAATGAGAACAAGAATGATATAATAAGAAACAAGGCATTACTCTGATGTAACAAGAGAGACACCATGAGGTCACTGGATTGGGAGCTGTTGCCGTCTTTTCTTGCTGTTGCGCGGGCGGGCAGTTTGAGAGCGGGCGCTGAGTTGCTTCATACCAACTATGGCACTGTGAACCGCAATATTCAGGCTCTTGAAGCCAGTTATGGCGTGGCATTGTTTAGTCGCTCCACCAAAGGCTTCAAACTGACTGATGCCGGTGAAACTGTGCTTCCGTTTGCCGAGCAGGCAGAACAGGTGATCATCAATGCGCGCAAACGTGTTGAGGGGCTGGACAAAAGCGAAGCGGGGACGCTCCGCTTTTCTGTCACGCCCACGTTTGCCTATGATGTGATTTCTCCAATCATCAGCAGGTTTCAGGAGGCATATCCCGATATTCAGGTGGAGCTGAGGCTCACTTCTGCCGTTGAGGAGATCAACAAGGACGAGACAGATGTCTCTCTGCGTGCGGCCTATGAAGTGAGCGAGGATGTGGTTGCCCGCAAACTCTACCCCATAGCCATCGGCATCTATGCAAGCCAGGCCTACATTGACGCCGCGTTTGCGCAGTCCGGGTCGCAAGGCTCTGGTCTTTCCTGGATCGGTTGGCCAGGTGACGCACACACGACCAACTGGGTCGCTCAAAGCCCCTTCCCTCATGCTGACATCCGGCACATGGTGTCCGATGGATATATGCGCCTCCGATTGTTGAGAGAGAACTGCGGTCTCTCTTACCTCCCTGTGGTTTTTGAACGGTTCTTTCCTGACTTGTGCCGCGTGCCCGGCACCAAGACAGAGTTGGGGCAGTCGCTTTGGATTGTGCTTCATGCAGACCTGCGCAAAACCGTACGCATCCGCCGCTTTGTGGATTTTTTGGCTGAGGAACTCATGGCCCTGCGAGAGGACATGCAAGGCGAACTTTACAGGCGCTAAAGCAGTTCGCTTGAGTGCTGGTCACAATAAGCTCAATTGCAGGTTGGTAAAGCTGCGTATAGGCTGTGGGCATCTGATCATTCCAGCAAACATAAGTGACCTATGAAACTGTTTTACGCTCCCGGCACCATTTCAATTGCCGTTGCCATTGCCCTTGAAGAATCCGGTGTCCCTTACACCACGCACAAGATCGACTTTAAGAACCCGGAGGTCAGCCGTCCGCAGCTGTTAGAGGTGAACCCGAAGGGCCGTGTTCCTGTTCTGGTGACAGACCATGGCGTTTTGACAGAAGCCGGTGCGCTGCTCGATTACGTTGCTGATCTTGCCCCGGATGACAGTCTGAAGCCTTCGGATCCTTACAAGGCCGCCAAGATGCGGGAGGCCATGTACTATCTGGCTTCCACCATGCATGTGAACCATGCCCACAAACTGCGCGGTGCCCGTTGGGCAGACAAGGAAGCCAGCTGGGACGACATGCGCGCCAAAGTGCCGGAAACCATGACTGCCTGCTGCGCCTATGTGGAAGAGAACATCATCACCGGCCCTTACGTGCTTGGCGACACCTTCAGCATTGCTGATGCCTACCTTTACGTGGTCAGCACCTGGCTTAAAGGCGATGGTGTGGACATCACGCCGTTTCCAAAGTTCCACGCCTTCCAGAAGCTGATGGAAGAGCGGGATTGCGTGAAAGCGGTGAAAGCTGCGGGGATGCTGGGTTAGGTTCCTGACCCAAACAGGGCAGCTGCCGCTTTACATCCGAGGCAGCTGCTTTGCATTGGCTCAATACCAATTAGGCGTTTTAGTTGACCACCTCAAATGCAATTTCTCCGTTATGGAGAAAACAACATTTGGTGAAAACCGCCAGATCAACCGGATTGGGAAGACGAATATCAGACAGGTCCGGCAAGGGTTTCATTGCCAGATCAAAGTCCCTTTGAACCTGCGATATCAAGGTGATGATAATCCCTGTTTTCCTTGCAAACTCTTTGAGCTCATTCAGCTGCAAGGAGAGTTCGGGGTTTTGCCGTTTCTGATCAAGCAGCTGCAGGTAATCAATGACAACAAGCGTCTTTGAAGGCACATGCCGAAGTTCATTGATGATGTAGCGGGCACAAATCTCATCCGAGCAATCCAGATGGAAAGCCTCCCTCATCTGAGCAGGATTATAGCCGAGCTGGGACACACGCTTCAAAACATCTGCAGGCGTATACTCGAGGGTAAAAAGTAACTCTCGCCCCCTGCTCTACTGGCTTGAATAGCCAGTTCCAATCCAAACAGAGTTTTGCCTTGGCCCGGACGTGCAGCAATTAAAACAAGGTCTCCGCAGTCTAACTGGCGAAGGCATTTTTGAGCGCGGCCAGACCGTGAGCCAGAAACCGACAGATGGCTCCAGCTGCTATAGCCTTCTTTTTGCGCGAGCTGATCCAGCGCCGCATGCAGCGGCATGCCACTTTCGCGTGCGGTTAACTTCGCTTGTCTTTTCAGCTGGTGAACAGGACTGGACAGTTTCATTGAAGAACCCTCTCTTCAGAGCATACATTGCAGTCCCTCCTTATGCGCTTGCTCGAACAGTATGGTTCTGATCCTGACGTCCTACATGTGCAATGCTTCCCGGATTGGAGGGCGGAGGCTTGGACTTAGCCTTGCTGCAAGGATAGAAATCTGGCCTACCGCAATCAAGGGCCAGTTGTGCTTTTCAACATGCTGCTGAAAAGACCCGGCCTCTGCCGGTTGCTCAAAGATCAAGCCGATAGACAACTTGCTGCTCGTTAAATCGTTCAAGTTGCCGGGTTTGTTGCATGCCCAGCTTTTGTAACAGGCGGATGGAGCGGGTGTTTTGAAGTTGGGTTTCAGCGAGAAGGGATGCCAGGTTCTGCTCCTGCATAGCGAATGGCAGGAACGCTTTGAGGGCTTCCTCGGCATATCCCTGCCCCCAATGTTCCGGCAGGAATTCGTAGGAGACTTCCATGTCGTCTCCTTGATGATAAGGAGCTAGACTGAGCAGGCCGAGGAACTCGTTGGCTCTGCTGGATCGCACTACAGCATGATACACCCCTGCTTCAGCAACCACCCTTGCACATCGAGTTTCGATAGCTTCTGGGCTTTGCTTTCCTCCCAGAAACATTCTTGTTTGCTCATTGGCGAACAGTCGTCGGAGTGCGGGTTTATCTGAATGCGTTGGCTGGGAGAGCAAGCAACGTTTGGTGGCAAGATACATAGTCCCCTCCCCTACACCCCCAGCTTCACGACCACGTTGAGGAGGGTGTCGCGGAGGGATTGGACTTCTTCTTTGGTGAGGTTCTGGTAGATCACGCGGCGGTCGCCGGCCATGACGCTATCCATGGCTTTTTCGACGGTGGTTTTGCCTTTGTTGGTCAGGCGTACGATCTTGCTGCGTTTGTCGGTATCGTGATCAATGCGCGTGACGAGGCCGTCGGATTCCAGCTGCTTAAGGATTTTCGTCATGCCGCCTGAAGTCATCAGCAGAGCGCGGTACAAATCACTGGGGGACATTTCCCATGGCTCAGGACGGCCTCGCAGTGCCACCAGCACCTCAAAAGCGCCGTTGGTCAGGCCATAGACCTCCAGCTCTTTTGTGCAGTTCTGATCGAGGATTTCGCTGAACCGGTTCATACTCAGAAACAGCTCGGTTTCTACAGAGACAGCTTCTGGCCAGTTCTGGCGCATCTGTTCCAGGGCTTTGCCCATTGGGTAGGCTTTCGACATGAGATCCTCATCACAACTCTATCGGTTTTCTAAATTAAACCTTGCCAGAAAGATAGTTTGAATATATCTATCTAGAAAGCTACTTAGATAGATAGGTGTGACATGAGAAGTTTCTGGGACAGAGTTCGACACTCCGTGCTGTTTGAAGGGATCGCCCTTTCCATCGTCGCGGTGTTTGGAAGCTGGATTACTGGTCATTCCATTTCAGAGATTGGTGTTCTTGGACTGGTCATGTCCCTGATCGCCATGGGCTGGAACTTTCTTTACAACTGGCTCTTCGATAAATGGTATGTGGCCAACCGTGGTACCAAGCCAAGGACTGTTGCCTTGCGTATTGTGCACGCCCTGTTGTTTGAAGGCGGACTGCTTGGATTTGGTATTGTCGCAATCATGTGGTTTCTACAGATGAATTTTGCTCAGGCATTACTGCTTGATATCGGCTTTGCGGTGTTCTTTCTGGTTTACGCCTTTGTCTACAACTGGGTTTACGATCTGGTGTTCCCCGTTCCGATTGCAAAAGCCGTTTGAACGTGTGGTGCTGACATAAGAACGCAAGAAAAGCCGGAATAACGCAAATTCCGGCTTTTCCTTTCAAACCAACGCAAACTGGCTGTTTGATAGATCAGATGTCGTCGTAATCGACTGTTACATCATCTGTTTTCGGTCTGGACTGGCAAGTGAGCACGTAGCCGGCCTCAATCTCCCAAGGTTCCAGCGAGTAATTGACGGCCATGTCGACTTTACCGGAGACCACCTTGGCGCGGCAGGTGCAGCACATTCCACCTTTACAGGAGAACGGTGCTTCTATGCCCAACCGCAGGGCACCATCAATGATGGTTTCACCCGGCTCCAGAGTGACGTCGTGGCGTGCACCATCAACGATCATGGAGACCTTTGCTTTGTGGTCTACAGCGCTGGAATCCTTGGCTTTATGGGCTGCGTGCGGATCACCGCCATCAGCAGGCACAAAGAGCTCGTTATGGATGTGTTCCAGCGGAATGCCATGGCTTTGACAGGCGTGTTTGGCTGCCTCAATCATATCACCCGGGCCACAAAGGAAGACGTGGTCGATGCTGTTCTCACCAACGGCCTTGGTGATGAATTCCTCAATCTTTTCAGATGTTAAACGACCATTGAAGAGGCTCAGCTCCTGCTCTTCACGAGACAGAACATGGTAGACACTCAAGCGATCGAGGAAGCGATCCTTCAGGTCATCCAGCTGATCCTTGAAGATCACACTCTGGGAATTCTTGTTGCCGTAGAACAGGAAGAAATGGCTGTTCGGCTCATCTTCCAGTACAGCCTGCACCATGGACATGATCGGCGTGATGCCGGATCCTGCTGCAAATGCGGCGTAAACCCTTGCTTCTTCAGTGATTCCTCTTGGCAGATTGAAGCGGCCCATCGGGGTCATCACATCAATCTCATTGCCAACAGAGACATGATCCAGAGCGAAGCTTGAGAAGCGGCCACCCTCCACTTTCTTGATCGCAACGCGGATGTCATCATCCTTGGGAGACGAGCAAATGGAGTAGGACCGGCGGGTGTCTTCGCCATTAATAAATTCGCGCAGGGTGAGATACTGCCCTGGAATAAAAGAATAATCTGACTTCAAGTCCGCAGGAATTTCAAAGGCGATAGAGACAGCTTCCTCTGTTTCCTGATGGACTGACTTGATTTTCAATCTATGAAACCGTGGTGACATGGTTTCCTCCCTTACATCTACCGGAGCCTTTCAGCCGAGCGGGTCAGATGCACTTGAAATAATCAAAAGGCTCGGAGCAATCGTTGCAGCGGTAAAGCGCTTTGCAAGCAGTAGAGCCAAACTCGGAAATGCGACTGGTGTTGGCAGAGCTGCACTTGGGGCAACGGACTTGCTCCTCACCAAACAAGGCCCGGCGCGAGGCCTTGCCGTTTGGAGGTGCAATGCCGTAAACCCTTAGCTTTTCACGCGCTTTTTCTGAGAGCCAATCGGTGGTCCAGGCTGGAGTGAGGACCGTTTTAACGTCCACCCTCTCAAAACCAGCGGTGAGCAGAGCCGCTTCAATATCGAAAGCGATCATGCTCATGGCCGGGCAACCGGTGTAGGTTGGTGTGATGGTCACCTCTACAGAACCATCTGCCTGCACGTGCACATCGCGCAAGACACCAAGGTCCTCAATGGTGAGCACCGGCACCTCAGGATCGGGTACATCGCACACCGCATCCCAGGCCTTTTGATCTAACTCAAATCTCAGAATTTTCGCTGCAACTGCCATGGGTTAGCTCCCGATCACCACTGAGCTTGCGGGAACGAGCGCTGCAGGTACTGCATTGGCGACAGGATATGTCCCAGATGCTCACTGTGCTCGCCTTTACGGCCACCTGTCTGCATCCAGCTTTCAGTTGGACGTTCCAGATTGGCGCGTGCCAGAACCGTGTTCACCGTCTCGTCCCATAAGTGCTTGATAGACAGAGGGTCTATGGCAACTTCTTTGGCAACCAATGATGATACAACTTCGTCACACTCAAACATCTCGCCGGTGTACATCCAGAGGAACTCCAACGCATCACTGATGCGATTGTGGCTCTCCTCGGTGCCGTCTCCCAGACGGATCACCCACTCTGCAGAATGGCGCAGATGGTAAGCTGCTTCTTTCTCTGCTTTCGCTGCCAGTCCGGCCAGTTGTTCGTCTTTCGAGTTCATCATCGCCTCCCAGAACGGGTGCATGAACGCGGAGAAGAGGAACTGGCGCATGATGGCATATGCGAAGTCATCATTGGGTTGTTCGACCAGCAGAAGATTGTTGAACTCCCGCTCAACCCTATGGAAACACAGGGCATCTTCGTCGCGGCCTTTGCCTTCGATTTGCCCTGCATAGGTATAGAGCTCACGGGCATGGCCTATGAGATCAAGCGCAATATTGGTGAGTGCAATGTCTTCTTCCAGGTGAGAAGCGTGACCACACCATTCGCCCAGTCGCTGGCTCAGAATTGCGGAGTCATCAGCCAGCCGCATGCAATATGTAAATAGTGCCGTATCTGTCATCATGGCCTCCTTACATGTTCGCGACTTCGTCAGGCAACTCATAGAACGTCGGGTGGCGATAGATCTTTGAAGCTGTTGGCTCAAACATCTCGCCCTTCTCGTCCGGATCGTTCGCGATGATTGCTGCAGACGGGACAACCCAGATAGACAGCCCTTCTCCGCGGCGTGTGTAAACGTCTCGCGCTGCCTGCAGAGCCATCTCCGCATCAGCTGCATGGACAGAACCTGCATGTCTATGAGACATGCCATTGCGCGCTCTGATGAATACTTCCCAAAGTGGTGTTGCTTGTTCGCTCATGTTCTGCCCTCCCTTAAGCAGCTGATTTCTTTGCGGCTTGCTTTGCAGCGTACGCCTGCGCAGCCTCGCGCACCCAGGCACCGTCTTCATGTGCCTTGATGCGGTCTTTCATCCGCTGCTTGTTGCAGATGCCATTGCCTTGAATGGTGTTGTAAAACTCGTCCCAGTCCGGTTCACCATGCTCCCAGTGCCCCGTTTTCTCGTTAAGTTTGAGGTCAGGATCCGGCAGAGAAATGCCGAGAACCTTTGCCTGAGGCACAGTGGCATCGACGAACTTTTGACGGAGCTCATCGTTGGTAAAACGCTTGATCTTCCACTTCATGCTAGCGGCTGAGTGCTTGCTGTCCTTGTCAGAGGGACCAAACATCATCAATGCAGGCCACCAGAGGCGATTGACGGCGTCCTGAACCATCTCCTGCTGCTCTGCCGTGCCTTTCATCATGGCAACGAGAAGATCGTAGCCCTGACGTTGATGGAAGCTCTCTTCCTTACAGATGCGGATCATCGCGCGGGAATAAGGTCCGAAGGAACAGCGACATAGCGGGATCTGGTTCATGATCGCGGCACCATCAACCAACCAGCCAACAGCACCAACATCCGCCCAGTTGAGCGTTGGGTAGTTGAAGATGGAAGAGTATTTGGCTTTGCCGGTCAGCAACTGATCCACCAGTTCCTCGCGAGAAACACCCAGGGTTTCTGCGGCGGAATAGAGGTAGAGGCCGTGACCACCTTCATCCTGAATCTTGGCAAGCAAGATGGCTTTGCGCTTCAAAGACGGAGCCCGTGTCACCCAGTTTCCTTCTGGCAACATGCCGACCACTTCTGAGTGCGCATGCTGCGAGATCTGCCGGACCAACGTTTTGCGATAGGCTGCTGGCATCCAGTCGTTGGGCTCAATCTTCTCTTCACGATCAATGCGAGCTTGAAAAGCTGCAAGCTTCTCTTCGTCCTCAACACCAGCCTCAACTGCCGGGTTGTTCAATGCTTGCGTGTACATAGGTAAGGTCCCTCCCAAGAGCACACCAATGTTCGTTTCCGCTTCAATATGTCACAGAATATCATTCTAACAAGTATTTTCTGTAACATTTAAGGGTGCATTTTAGGACAATTCTAAATTCGCTAATGATTACAAAGGTTGGAACCGTTCAAAAAAAGCAGGTTCAGGAGATGGCAAAGCGCCCTCTGCATTCTTGGCGTTAGAATCAAGCCAGACCTCACCGTGATCTCTCAGGGTGTTGTAGATGCCCGCTGCAAGTTCTCGTGCGACGCTTCCCTCCCACTTATCTGGCAGGGCTTGTAAAGGCAGCTCAGGATCTCTGAGAACCAATCGCCGGAGGTCATGGATCAGTATGATGCGGATGATCAGGGCTGTTTCTGGCGCAACAGGAGCGCGGCCTCCACACTCAAGAAGCGCTTGCAAGCCGCTGTAATTCTCAATGAACTCGCGGTATCCCTGTTGCAGGCTCTCCAGGTTCCAAGCTTGCCGGGCAAGCTGCACGGCTTTGTCAGATGGCGCCGTGGATTGCATAAACACGATCTTTTCTGAGGATTTGGGCAGTTGCTGGCCGATGTCCGGTTTAATCAGCACGTTCGGCGCGATCACGCCAAAGCCCTGATCTGTCAGGCGTTCCCGGCGTTCAGCCCGCCCCTCCCCTTCACTCAGGATTGCCGTGATCCAGCTGCCATTCCCGTTCGCCGGACCGCGGGCATAAATGCGCGGCGTTGCCTGATCAAAAGCCTCGCGGCCCATTTTGGTAAGGCGATAGAACGAGTTGCGACCGATGCGTGTGCGCTCCAACCAGCCATCGGTGGCCAGACGAGACATGGCGGTGCGGACCACTCCGGAATTGATCCCAACCATCTGCATGATCTCGGTGATGTTTCCCATCCAGAGCTCGCCACCACGCGGAGCAACGCAGTCTCCAAAGATCGAGATGATCATGGACCATGAGCGGATTGGCTTTTGCGCGTGAAAGCGATCAATGAGCTTTTGTTGTTCCGTTTCGAGAATGCTCACGTTCACACGCCTTTTGAAGTTCAGAAGCTGCATATTTGTAAGGGGTCAATGCGCTTTTGTGCAAGTTTCTGTTTGAAAAGAGCAATAATGAGCAAGGCAAAGAAAAAGCCGGAGGCGTGTACCTCCGGCTTTAATTCATCTACTCAACAAGACCAGCTTATTTTGCAGTTGCGTCAGTGATGCGACCAGCCAGTTTAGGCTCGTATGCACCGCCCTGCGCTTTCAGGAAGTCAGCAAGTACGAACTCAAGGCCTGGGCCGTAGTCGTATGCGTTTTTACCTTCTGCTGCAAAGATCTTGTAGCCGTCACCACCGTTACGAACGTAGTTGTTGGTTGCAAGCTTGTAGACTTTGTCTGCTTCAATTGCAGAACCGTCTTCCAAGGTTACTTCAACAACACGCTCACCAGCAGGCTTGGATGCATCGAAGGTGAACTTCAGACCAGCAACCTGTGGGAAGCGTCCGCCGCCTTCTTCGATCTTGGACAGACCGTTTTCCAGAGCAGTTTTGATGAACTTACCCTGAAGCTCGAAGGTCGCCAGGGTGTTCTGGAAAGGAAGAACTGCCAGAGCTTCGCCCATGGTTACTTCGCCAGCGTCGATAGAAGCACGCAGACCACCACCGTTGGTGATTGCGATTTCAACGCCTTTGTCTTTGGTTGCTGCAATCATAGCGTCAGCTACGAGAACACCCATTTCACACTCACGTGCGCGGCAAGACTTGCGGTCACCATCTACTGGCGCTGCAGTTGCGCCGATAACTTCGGTGCGAATTTCGTCAAGCGGACCAGCAAGTTCTGCGATACGTGCTTTGGTTACTTCGTTTTCGGCAACCTTCGCGTCCATGATGATTGGCTCGCCAACAGCTTCGATCACGTCGCCGTTGTCGTCGAACTTCACGTTCAGCTCACCAAGGAATTTGCCGTAAGCGTATGCAGATACGATCGCAGCTTTCTTACCGTTTGGAGCTTCAACCCAAGTTGGGTATGGGCCTTCAGCACGGTCAGAAGTGTTGGACAGATACGTGTTGGTGTGACCGCCAACAATCACATCAATACCGTCTACAGCAGCAGCGATTTTCTTATCAACGTCATAACCGGAGTGAGACAGAACGATGATCTTGTTCACACCCTGCGCCTGAAGCTCAGCAACGTGTTTGTTAGCTGCTTCGATTGGGTCGTAGAATGTAACATGATCGCCAGGGCTGGACAGCTCATGAGTGTCATCTGGCGTCAGGCCGATGAAACCGATTTTTTCGCCGTCACGCTCAACGATAGAGGTAGGCTTCAGAACGCCGATCAGCTTGCCTTCTTTGGAGAAGTCAGCGTTTGCAAGAAGAACCGGGAAGTTCACGATATCCATGAAGCCACGCAGAACTTCTGGGCCATCGTCAAACTCATGGTTGCCGACAGTCATTGCGTCGTAACCAAGAGTGTTCATGAACTCAGCAGCAGCCTTACCTTTGTAGTAAGTGTAGAACAGAGAACCCTGGAACTGGTCACCACCATCCACGAGGATAGAGTTTTTAGCAGCCGCACGGCGCTCTTTGATTGCTGTTTCCAAACGGGCAGTGCCACCCAAACACTTGCCTTTTGCATCATCCTTTGCGGAACAATTCGAGTCGTACTTGTTGATTGGCTCAATGCGGGAATGGAAATCATTCGTATGCAAAATGGTCAGATCAAATTCTGCCATAGCCGGCGCGGAAACGCCAAAAGACAACAAAAGCGCAGTTGCGCCCAAGAGATGCTTTTTCATAGGTCTTGCCTTTATTCAATTGCCCCAAGCAATTTAACGAGACGGCTACGCGAGAATCTCTATATCCGCGCAAACCTCCCAAGAACACGCTCGGTACAATTGCCCATAACTGTGACAGGCACAAGACTAAAGGAGATATATTTCGCCATCTAACTGAAAAAAAATTCAGAGCCTGACTTTTTAATCGCGAGCCTTATTAGTACCTATTACAAGGGGTAGGATTGTTGAGAATCCTTATAATATATCAACTTGTTGGCTCAATAAATCAGAGGTAGAAAACACCCGAATTTGGTAAAATTTATCGAAAAAACCCTTAGGTTCTCGAAATATTTATCCCCAAATGCTCAGTGCAGAATACGTGAATTTTCTAGGTCAGTGATATCAGATTCAGAGAACTCTTCCTCAACCGCGGGTACGGAATAATAACCACTCAACCACTTGTTGAGATCCACCTGTTTACACCTGTCTGAGCAAAACGGCTTTGTTGCCTCTTGCGCTGGTTT
The DNA here is from genome assembly GCF_001623085.1 of Pseudovibrio sp. W74. Classification (NCBI taxonomy): domain Bacteria; kingdom Pseudomonadati; phylum Pseudomonadota; class Alphaproteobacteria; order Hyphomicrobiales; family Stappiaceae; genus Pseudovibrio; species Pseudovibrio sp. W74. The sequence continues at coordinate 139,489 of NZ_LMCJ01000003.1, read as the reverse complement.
CTCGCAGATCGGGCATTTTACTGATGGCTTCTTCATCATCTCTCTCAACTGCTAGTTTTGATCTTCGCAGATAAGGCTGTTCACCTATCCGGCTCAGCAGAGCATCTGCCAGTGCCTCTAGCCAGAAATCTTCAGGACATCAAGAGATAAAATCAGATCATTTTGATGGTTTTGTTGAATTTGGAGTAACGGAGCGTCGCCCCCCCCTTCACAACTGCAAATTATCTCCTAAATTTAAGGCGTTAAGCAGTTTAGGTGCAAACAACTTTGCAGCAATTAGAGTTCAGACTAAGATTAGCCATAGGCAGGCACTTTTGAACATGCTCGTATCCTTATCCGAATACCAGAACCACGTTTCAGGGATACACAATGAGTTCTGTATGGATTTGAAAGTATCTCGCGAACACCGGGGAAGCGTATAATGAACAATGAAGTTTCTTGGATCCTGACAGCGCACCTGGCCACCGCAGAACCGAAAGTCTTTGAAGGACTAATGGTGGAGATGGTGAAAGCAGTCCAGCAAATGCAGGGTGATACCACAGCTTATGTCTGGTACCTGAGCGAAGACGGGCAATCCTGCGAGATTTTTACGAGCTTCAAGGACAGCAACTCAGCAATGTTGCACCTGACGTGGTTCTCCAACACCTATGCCAAGCAGTTTATGGACACATTACACCCAACAGGCATGACAGTTTATGGCAAACCAACTCAGGAGCTGCGCAATGCTCTTGCAAGCCTGTCACCACGATATGTGCAAACTGTAGGTGGGTTTGCGCGTTAGCCTTCTCCTGCTTACGCAGCAGGTACGGCATCTTCGTCCCATGTTTTTTGGGTTGGATAGCCAGCTGACTGTAAGAGGCTTGCGGTCTCCAGCAGAGGCAAACCGACAACGCTTGGGTAAGATCCAATCACACGCGCAATGAACGCGCCAGCAAGGCCCTGAATAGCGTAGCCACCTGCTTTACCACGCCACTCCCCTGAGGCGAGGTACTTTTCTGTGTCATGAGAAGACAGACGACGGAAACGTACGCGGGTTTCAACCAGTTTTGTGCGAACCACGCCATCAGGCATGTTCACGCAAACGCCGGTGTAAACCTTGTGCATGCGACCGGAAAGCAGTTGAAGGCAGACGCTGGCCTGCTCCTTACTCTCGGCCTTCGGCAGGATGCGGCGTCCTACTGCAACAACTGTGTCAGACCCCAGGATGATGGAATGCGCTTTTTCGTCATCCCGGTCGATCAGAACACGTGCAGCGGCTGCTTTGCCGCGTGCAAGTCTTTGAGCCAGCGCGCGCGGGCTTTCCCCACGCACAGGCGTCTCATCAATGTCTGCAGGCAGGAGGAATTCCGGTTCTATACCAATCTGCTGAAGCAACGCCAGACGACGTGGTGACCCGGAGGCCAATACTAACGGCAGTTCTTTGGTCATATGCCAGTTCCCCGATGAATTACAGACCAGAGCTCAACTAAGGCAGGCTCATCATGAACCCGCGCTCAGTGGATCGCTTATTTGTAGCGATAGGTGATACGACCCTTTGTCAGGTCATATGGCGTCATTTCCACGAGCACTTTATCGCCAGCCAGAACGCGAATACGGTTTTTACGCATACGACCAGCAGTGTGAGCGATAATTTCGTGATCGTTTTCAAGTTTCACACGAAAAGTCGCATTAGGAAGGAGTTCGACGACGACGCCTGGAAACTCCAGCATTTCTTCTTTAGCCATTAGGATTCCTGATTAGTTAAATGGAATTTTCGCGGAACCTACCGGATAACTCGCCAAAAGTGAACAGGCTACCTCCATTTCTTGGAGGGCAGTTTGACGAGTTTTACCGCTTATTCCTTGTTTTGGGGTGGAAAACACATGCAAAGGCCACGCGTAGAGTATTTTCAGCAGCTTATTGCATACGTTGTTCTATCTTTCTCTTAAGCGTATCACGCACCGCTCTGTACGCATCCATGATCTGTGAACGGCTTCCTGTTGCCACTGTCGGGTCAATCGTCGGCCAGTACTCAACATCGACGTGCTGTGCGCGTGTCAGCTCCAATGCCATGTGGTGGGCCTCCGGAGCAAGCGTAACAATGAGGTCGAACCCGTCTTCGGCCAGATCCTCAAATGTTTTTGGATGGTGATTGCTCAGGTCCATCCCAAGCTCATCCATAACAGAGTCGACAAACGGATCACGTTCGCCTGCAAAGACGCCACAGGAGCGCGTATAGACCTGTTTGGGGTAGAGCAGTTGGGTCAAGCCCTCTGCCATCGGAGAGCGTACGGCGTTCATTCTGCAGATAAACAGGATGGAACTTGGCCGTGACATAAACTCGGCCATACTTACCCCCGGTGCTGCAAGGCGCAAATGAGCGTAAACAGTCGTCGGGCGGTTTGATGGTCGATGGTGATTTTCCCTTTCAGGCGCTCTTCCAATATGCAGGCGCCGTCGTCGTGTAGTCCACGACGCCCCATATCGATTGCTTCAATCTGTTTTGGTGAGGCACTGCGAATTGCATCGTAGTAGCTCTCACAGATCATGAAGTAGTCTTTAATGATCTTCCTGAAAGGGGTGAGCGAGAGGATGTGGGTTGCTATTTCGCTGCCCATTTCATCCCGAACTCCCAGCACAAGCTTACGCTTGATCATAGCCAGGTCCAACCGGTACGGGCCCTGATCGGGCCCGACCGGAGAAAACATGTTTTCCTCTACCAGATCAAAGATCGCAATTTTTCGCTCCCGCTCGACGTCTTTGTCGGCGCGCACAATAGAATCCGGATCAAGGACCACCTCAAAAAGGCGTTCTATTCCTTGTTGTCTCTGTTCTTCGTTTACAGGGACTTCCTTATTCATCAAGCGATCTTTTCCGTCCTGGATCAATTAACTAGTGGTTTAAGCGAATAGAGACTGAACGTCCATGCGCCTGCAGACCTTCCACTTCTGCCAGTGTGACGGCCGCAGGGCCGATCTGTGCGAGGTTTTCCGGGTTACAGCGCAGAAGCGAAGTTCTCTTTACGAACTCCAGCGTAGACAGACCAGAGGAGAAGCGTGCCGAGCGAGCCGTCGGCAGCACATGGTTTGAACCGCCCACATAATCGCCGATCGCTTCTGGTGTGTAACGTCCAACAAAAACTGCGCCAGCATTTCTCATTTTTGGCAGCAGTGCATCAGGGTCCTCAACACAAAGCTCAAGATGTTCTGGTGCAAAACGGTTGGAGAGCACCATTGCATCATCTAAATTGTCAACGGTGATGATCGCTCCGAAGTCATTCCAACTCTGACGCGCAACGTCTGCACGTGGCAGCGTGGTGAGCTGACGCTCCACGGCCTCTTCTACAGCCGCTGCCAGTTCTTCGCTGTCCGTGATGAGAATAGACTGCGCAACCGGATCATGCTCTGCCTGAGAGAGCAGATCGACGGCAACCCAGTCCGGGTTGTTATCTTTATCAGCCACGACGAGGATTTCGGATGGGCCAGCGATCATATCGATGCCGACAGTTCCGAACACGCGGCGCTTTGCTGCTGAAACGTAGGCATTGCCTGGACCAACAATCTTGGAGACCGGTGCAATTGTTTCTGTGCCATATGCCAGCGCCCCAACAGCCTGAGCGCCGCCTACGCGGTAGATCTCAGAGACACCAGACATTTTAGCTGCTGCCAAAACGAGTGGGTTGAGCACGTCATCAGGGCTTGGAACCACCATCACGATGCGCTCAACGCCAGCAACCTTTGCAGGCACGACATTCATCAGCACAGAGGATGGATAGCTGGCAAGACCGCCAGGGACATACACACCAACAGCTTCCACAGCAGTCCAGATGGCGCCTAGCTCTACGCCGATGGCATCTTTGTAGGTGTAGCTTTCGGGCAGCTGCTTTTGATGGTGGGAACGAATACGATCGTGGGCAAGCTGCAAGGCTTCCAGTGTTTCAGCAGGGATTTGAGCAACAGCTGTCTCTATCTCCGCTTCAGTTACTTTCAGCTCGTCCATAGATTTGGCCGACATGCGGTCAAATTTGTTGGTGTACTCGAGCACAGCTGCATCACCGCGCATTTCGACATCCCGCAGAATGTCGCGCACGATATGATCCACATCCTCTGAAGTTTCCCGCTTGCTTCCAAGCAGGGCACGAATTTCTTCTTCGAAACCTTCAGACTTTGAGGAGAGCTTAATCGCCACGTTATCGTTCCCAATTTACTATAGTTCCCGGGACTGTTCTTCCCGAGATGATGTCAGAATTTTCGAAATGCAGTCCAAGCCTTCAGGTTGTGTCGGGATTTTACGAAACTATCCCGCGCTTTCCAACTAGCCTTCTAGATCATGTTCAGGTCTGCTTTCAGTTTCCCAAACGGAGCCCAGATCTGCCAGTTGCGCTTCGATGCACTCGATATTTGCTGCAATAGCAGCCCCACCGGAAAACTCAAGCTTCAACTGACCAGCCGGTGCATTTGTCTCTTCAAACAACACACAGAGCAAAGACAGGACCATGTCTTTGTTTGTCTGGTTGATTTTCTGAGCTTTGACCGCATCCACCCGCGACACAGAAAGAACGGACCGTGCCCGCATTCTTCGTTTCTGGTTGTTTTCGTCTGTTTCCCAAAGGTATCGATTCATTGTCAGCACCAGGCGGCGCTCAGCAGGTAAGTACTTGATATCTGCTAGTTTCAGAACACTGTCCTGCACCATGGAAGAGATGATCTGCAAATCTTCCTGATCCAGCGCCATCAGCTTCATTGGTTTTACCTGTTCCATATTAATCCCTTGCAGATTTCCCTAGCCTCACGCACCGTATATAGCGCGAGACATCCTTACTATTACAACAATTTACAGAAAAACATCTATGAATGAACGCAGCAGATTTCAAGCATGAAGCTCTGATCCAGTTTCTTTGAGAATATCTCCATGAAAAAACCCGGACTGAAAAACAGACCGGGTTCAAATCATTTGCTTCGTTTTCGTTAGGCCGAGATACGCTCGATCACCGCACCGCAGCGAGACAGCTTCTCTTCCAGCCGCTCAAAGCCGCGATCAAGGTGATAGACACGGCTGACCGTCGTTTCACCTTCCGCCGCCAAACCAGCGATGACGAGAGAAACAGATGCACGAAGGTCTGTTGCCATAACCTGAGCGCCGCGCAGGGTTTCAACGCCCTCAACAGAAGCCACCTGCCCGTCCAATGTGATCTTGGCGCCAAGGCGTGCCAGTTCCTGAACGTGCATGAAACGGTTTTCGAAGATGTTCTCAGTAATCTTGCTCACACCCTTGGAGCGGGTCATAAGCGCCATGAACTGCGCCTGCAAATCTGTTGGGAAACCCGGGAACGGCTCAGTGGAAACGTCTACCGGGCTGATGCCAGCACCGTTGCGCTTAATTTTGAGACCCATATTGGTTTCAGTGATTTCTGTTCCGGTCTGACGAAGGACATCCAGTGCACCTTCGAGAAGATCGCCGCGCGCGCCTTCCAGAGTTACTTCACCACCCGTCATTGCCACTGCCATGGCATAGGTCCCGGTTTCGATACGGTCAGGAATAACCGGATGGCGATGTGCGCCTAGGCTGTCTACACCCTGAATATGGATTGTGTCGGTGCCAGCACCTTCAATCTTTGCACCCATGCCAATCAGGCAGTTTGCAAGATCGGTGACTTCTGGTTCCTGAGCGGCGTTTTCGATCACGCTCTCGCCCTTGGCCAGTGTCGCAGCCATCATGACTGTGTGTGTTGCACCCACGGAGATTTTCGGGAAGACGACCCGACCACCCTTCAGGCCGCCCTTGGCATCTGCCTGAACATAGCCGCGATCCATCTCTATATCAGCGCCGAGTGCTTTCAGACCGTCGATGAAGAAGTCAACCGGACGCGTCCCGATTGCACAACCGCCTGGCAGAGACACACGGGCTGTATGCATACGTGCGAGCAACGGACCGATGACCCAGAAGCTTGCACGCATTTTGGACACCAGCTCATATGGAGCTGTTGTGTCGACAATGTTGCTGGCATTCAGGTGAATGGTCTGGCCGGTCATTGTATCTTGACCTGCCCGTTTGCCGTCGACCGAATAATCTACACCGTGATTGGAAAGAATCTGAGTGAGAAGTGCGACATCACGCAAGCGGGGCACATTCTCAAGGGTCAACGTATCGTCGCAGAGCAGTGACGCGATCATTAAAGGCAGCGCAGCATTCTTCGCGCCTGAGATCGGAATAACACCATTGAGCGGATTGCCACCAACAATACGAATTTTGTCCATACTTCTATAACCCCAATAAAGCCCGCGGCGGGAAACACAAATTTGAAGAAGAATTGATCGTGTCCACTAACATCAGGGCTGTGGCATAAGCAAGGCAGCGCTTCTGCCTAGTTTCTTCCCCAACGGTTTTCCCCAATAGATCCTGCTGATATTTCGCATTAGCAGGACTTACAAGGACCGCAACATCCTACTCCGCCCAAAACCTGCAGTTTTCGGCGAGATTTCCATATATTTTCAATTTAGCGATAAATGCTAGATTTTTACTTAACGCCCTCGCGATTGAGCAAAGCGCATGCAGCAATCTCTAGTCTTCGTCAGTGTTCTTCTTAGCGGCCTGTTTTCTGCGACGTAGGTTGGCGCGTAAGGCTTCGGCCAAACGATCTGCTCTCGGGTCGCTTTTTGGCTTTGCTACGGACTTTGACTGGTTGCCCGTTGTTTCGGTTTTCTTTGAATCTGTCATGCTCAACAGGTACACGAGGACGGGATTGAAGCCAAGTGCCCTAATATACGACAAGTGCATGGCAATGCTCTCATTTCACTGTGTTATTCAGTTTCCACAGAACTGCCAATAAAACCCCTTGCAGGTTTAAAAGGGTTATGACATAAGCCTCCTCGTTCCGAGGGCGCTGCCTGCGGAGCACTTACCTCGTTGCAAAATACGCTGGTTTGGAAGATACGAGAAGCACTTAAGTGCTTCATATTTATGCGATGCTGCCGTAGCTCAGGGGTAGAGCACTCCCTTGGTAAGGGAGAGGTCGAGAGTTCAAATCTCTCCGGCAGCACCATTCTTCTAACAGCACTGCACAAATTTCGGCGCGCTGCCGTAGCTCAGGGGTAGAGCACTCCCTTGGTAAGGGAGAGGTCGAGAGTTCAAATCTCTCCGGCAGCACCATTCTTCTCAATAATCGATCATTTCACTAATTTGCGCCATGCACGCTGCTTTCTTGTTGCGCATTCTGTGAAATCTGATTTTAAAAAATCACTGAATTTTAGAACAATTTACAACTCTGCCGTGAGCCTTCTCTAACGCGCAGACTTTTCTGAGGGCAAGCAATCGCACTTATCAACGGTAATCCATCGATAATCCAAAGCGGTCGCGAAACAAACAAACTCACCCGAACACATAAATATCAGCTCAATGAAATAAAATTCCACGTTCTTGAGCTGAGCTCTACATGCCTTTGCGGCACTGTGCCTGAGATGCAACGTGCCACAATTCGACCAAATTTCATCTTGGAGTTGGTTTACATGTGATGGGAGTCCTGCGACGTTTCTGTGGTCTTGGGGGCGTATTGGGGTAGTTTTCCAACCAACCGTTTTACGGATCGGGGAAGAGGGTATGCCTCCCAAGCGCACTTGCATGAGCTCTCGCGCAAGTGTCCGCTGATATTCATTTTGTTGGAGTTTCAGGAGGTAAAAATGGATCAGGCAGTCATCGACGCAGATGTCCCGACAGCAGCACACGGAAAGTTTTCCGAAGCAGAGTTACAGATGCTTCGCTACCAACTTGAGGAAGCAGAGTTCGCCAAACTCATTCGATTGGTATCCAGTCTTCCATCAGAGAAATGGGATCAAGCGATCAAGGCCCTCTCCGCTCTGTAGGTGTCATAGATGATCCACCTTGGGGGCAACTCAACGCCTCCGAGGAGGTTGTTGCATGCCTCATTGCGAAAAAGAAAACTCAGACCATCGTGGCTGAGTTCGCCTCGCCAATGATGCTGTTTCCGTCCCAGTTCTTTTTGTGTCCGCGGATTTCACGCGGTGCTGGGCCGAAATAACCTGCTGTTTTCACAAAGTCTCTTGGCTGAAGAATAATCGATGCAATGCGTTGATAGAGCGCTTTGGCAGAAATCGGCTTACACAGCAACTCGTGGATGCCCAGCTTTCTGGCTTCGATAATGCGGCTGCGTTCGGTATGGGCCGTGACCATAATAATCGGGATATAAGCGTACGGATTATTCTGGGTACGGATCATGCGTACCATGTCTGCCCCGTCGAGAATTGGCATAACCCAGTCGAGAATCAGGATATCCGGATTAGCGCGATCCATCGCTTCCAGACCAGACGCTCCGTCTTCCGCTTCGACGATTTTCCGGGCTCCAAAACCTTGAAGCATTGTACGCAGGATTGTGCGCATATAAGCGCTGTCTTCAACCACCAAAAACGATAAGGATGAGAGGTCTATACTCACGCAGTCATGCCCCGGTCACTTGATGTAACCCAATTAAATTAGAACAGAAATTCAGTTATTAGTTACAACGTGTGGCAGAGAACATAACAAATTGCAAGACTGCCCAATTATAGTTCTATGTCAAAGACTATGTCTGCGATATATATAGGCTGATATGCGTTAGGTGAAAAAATCCTTTGATAAATCCGCAATTCCATGGACCGCGTCAATGTGTCCTTCGACAGGGATAAGGATTATCGCTAAGTTTAGGCTAACTCTAAAGTATCGCCGAATAATACCGCCGCAATATAAGGGGCAAAAAATGGACTACCAAAATATCTTCAATGAGGCGATTGCTTCTTTGAAGGATGAAAAACGGTACCGCGTATTTGCTAATCTCGAACGCATTGCAGGGCGTCACCCACACGCACTGTGGCGTAAAGAAAATCAAAACCTCCGTGAAATCGTCATTTGGTGTTCAAACGACTACCTGGGGATGGGCCAACACCCTAAAGTTATTGATGCCATGACAGAAACCGTTCAGCGCATGGGAGCTGGCGCAGGCGGTACGCGTAACATCTCGGGCACGAACTACCCTCTGGTACAGCTTGAAGAAGAACTCGCAGACCTCCACGGAAAAGAAGGCGCCCTCGTTTTCTCAAGTGGTTTTGTTTCCAACGAAGCGTCCATTTCGACAATTGCAAAGTTGCTTCCTGATTGCCTAATCCTGTCTGACCAGCTGAACCACGCTTCCATGATTGCGGGTGTTCGCGGCGCAGGGACTTCTAAGAAAGTATGGCGTCATAATGACCTTGAGCACCTTGAAGACTTGCTCAAGTCTGCTGGGAACGACCGCGCAAAGCTGATTGTGTTTGAATCCGTGTACTCCATGGATGGCGATATCGCACCGATCGAGCGCATTTGTGACCTAGCCGACAAGTACAATGCGATGACCTATATCGACGAAGTGCATGCTGTTGGCATGTACGGTCCGCGCGGCGCAGGTATTGCTGAACGTGACGCGGTCATGGATCGCATCGACATCATTGAAGGAACACTGGCGAAAGCATTCGGTGTGATGGGCGGTTATATCACTGCCTCTCAGACTATCATTGATGCGGTTCGCTCCTATGCTCCAGGCTTCATCTTTACCACTGCTATTCCTCCAGGACTTGCTGCGGCAGCAACAGCTTCCATCAAGCACCTGAAGGAATCCGGTGTAGAGCGCGAAGGTCAGCAGCGTCAGGCACAGCGCACAAAAGATGTACTGAAAGCAGCAGGCCTCCCTGTGATGCCTTCTGACACGCACATCATTCCAGTGCTTGTTGCTGATCCTGATCTATGTAAGCAGGCAACCGATTTGCTGTTGGATAAGCATGGCATCTACATTCAGCCAATCAACTACCCAACAGTTCCACGCGGCACTGAGCGTCTGCGCATCACTCCGGGCCCAGTCCACAACGATGCCCTGATTGATCATCTGCGCGATGCTCTGGTGGATGTATGGCAGACTCTTGAGTTGCCATTCACCGATGCTCCAGCGGAAGAAGATCTGGATGCTGCGCAAGGTCAGGCTGTTTATCAGTTTGCTGGCGGCTAAACGCCACCTCAATTCATTGCAAAAGGCCGGCAAATTTGCTGGCCTTTTTTGTTGCTTTCAAAGCTGCATAGAAAAAGGCTTGAAGCGGGTCGCTTACAAGCCTCTCATTTCATTTCTCTTATCGCTAAATACAGCTCGTGACGCTGAGGTCCCTACTCAGGAAACCTTGCGTTTAGCAGCTTCTACCGGTGTACTGTTTTCCTGCAAATCACCATCATCCAGTATACGCCATTTCGGCCCTTCCATATCATCATACTGACCAGAGCGGAGGGACCATAAAAACGCTACCAAACCTGCGCCACCAAGAAACAACGCAATCGGAATGAGGTAGATTAAGACTTCCATAGTTCTGTTCAGGCCTCCGGATTGGGCTGAGTAGATGAGCCTGCGAGCATTCTCAGGCGTACAGCGTTGAGCGTCACAATAATGGAAGAACCCGACATAGCCAAGGCTGCAACAAGAGGTGTGACAAAACCTAGCACTGCAAACGGCACTGCAATCAAGTTATAGACAACAGAAATGGCGAGATTTTGGTTCATCACCCAACGCGCTTTCTTCGAGATTGTCAGTGCGCTCATAACGGGCGCAAGATTATCTCCCAGGAAGACTGCATCTGCAGCTGCCTGACTGACGTGAACTGCTGAAACGGGCGAGATGGATACGTTTGCTGCCGCGAGCGAGGGTGCATCATTGAGGCCATCACCAACCATAAGAACCTTCTTGCCTTGTGCTTTCAGCTTTTCGATATGGTCGATCTTGTCTTGAGGCTTCATAGCAGCTTGCCAACTTTCAACACTAAGCATCTGCGCTGCGTGTTCGACTGCACCTTTATGGTCACCACTGAGAATTTCAATTGTGTAGCCCGCAGTTTTGAGCTTCCGGATCGTTTCAGTTGCCCCTTCCCTCATAAACTGGCCAACGGGAAGCAATTGTGCAGGCTTGTCTCCAGATTGGAAAGCGACAAAGGAGGCATCCGGTTGCTGCGTTTTTGCTTGTTCGAGCTGCTCATCAGAAACACCACAAAATGCGGGAGAGCCTAGCTTCGCACACATTCCATCGACGACAGCTTCCACCCCTTTGCCCGCAATCTCTTTTGCATCTGGCAGTGCTTGTTGTGCGCCGGTTGCTTTTGCGATGGCCTGAGACAATGGATGTGAAGAAGACAGAGCAAGACGACCCGCCAGCTCTAACTGTTCCGCCGCGAGACCATGCTCCTTTGAGAGTGAAGCTTCTGGCAATGTCAGTGTGCCGGTTTTGTCGAACACAATGGTATCAACTGTCGCCAGACGCTCAATCGCATCACCAGCGTTCAGCAGCACTCGTTCATTAAAGAACAAGCCGCTTGCCACAACCTGAACTGCCGGAATTGCAAGCCCCAAAGCACAAGGGCATGTGATGATGAGAACAGAGATCGCGATGACCAAAGCCGGTTGCCATGCCATGCCGAGCATGATCCAGCCCACGAGTGTCAGAAGCGCAGCGGCGTGCACAACGGGCGCGTAAAGCTGTGAGGCGCGATCTGCGATATGAACGTACTTGGAGCGACCTTCCATAGCCGTTTCCAGAAGTCTGTTCACTTCATCAAGCAGTGTGCCTTTTGCAGCAGCTGTGACTTCAATCTCCAACACGCCGTAGGTGTTCATGGTACCTGCGTAGACGAGGTCCCCTTCCCCAACGGGCTGCAACAAGGTTTCGCCTGTCACCAGACTCTGATCGACTTCTGATGTGCCCGTGGAGATCTTGCCATCGACAGAAATGCGTTCGCCAGCTCTGACCAGAACACGATCACCAATAGACAATTTGGACAGAGGCACATCGAGTGCGCTGCCGTCCTGTTGTATCTTAGCAGCACTCTCGGCTTTCAAAGTCGCGAGGTTTTCCGCAAAAGAACGCGTTTTTCTGCGCATGAGATGATCACAATAACGGCCAACGAGCAGGAAGAACAACAGCATCACTGCGCTATCAAAATAAGCGTGCTCTGCTTCCTGAACGGTTTGCCACATGGAAAGGCCAGTTGCGAGCAACACCCCGATTGTGATTGGCACATCCATATTCAAACGGCCTGTCTTCACAGCCATGTAGGCACTGCGGAAGAAAATGCGGCCAGAGTAAACAACGGTTGGCAGTGCGATTAGCGCGGAAATCCAATGGAAGAAAGACCGGGTCTCAGGATCAATGTCGGATGCGTTACCAGACCAAATTGAGATGGACAACAGCATGATATTCATTGCTGCAAATCCAGAAACGGCCAGTGCGCGCAAGACCTCTTTGCCCACAGCATCGCCGCGGGATTTTACCTGAGCAGGATCAAAAGGATACGCTTTATAGCCCAGCCTTTGGAGAAGATCGACAATAGGAGATGGATTGGTCTTCTCTCCATCCCAGTCCACTGAAAGACGGTGGGATGACAGGTTTACGCGTGCTTTTTCTACACCATCCAATTTCTGGAGGCCACGCTCGATTTCGTACATACATGCAGCACACGTAATACCGTCAACGGCAAGGTCCATATGAGCCTTACCGTCATCGGTATTTGTTACGAATGCAGCCCAATCCCTTTCAGGCGCAGACATGCTATTACCGCCTTACTCAGCGAAGAAAATCTTGTTTTTGGAACGGAAGATCGGAAGTGTTTTGTCACTTCGATCCGCGATTTCTACGACCACGTTCCAGTTGCCCGCACCAATGCCAGATGCATTGGCTACATATTCACCCGCGGAGCGCTCAGACAGAACAAGATCCTGATCAGCTGCGGTGATTGTTGGGCGGTGCAGTTTAACGGTGACCATTTCGCCAGTGATTGGAGCACCAGCTTTGTCTTTAGCCAGAACGCGAATATGGGCAGAGCCATCACCGTTGCGTTCAATGGCAGCATTTACGCTCCAGTTCAGAGCGGCCTGAGCATTCGCCTTGGCGATTTCTTTGTTGTATCGCTGGCTTACCTTGTAGGAGCTATCGACTTCCAGTCCTGGGAAGGTGTCGAGCGCAATATAGATCATAACAGCATTCATAGCGGCGATAGCACCGAAGAACGCGATAAGGCTGAACAGAACCATGCGGCCGGTAATCTGCCGTGGCTTGCGTGGAGACTTGTGGTCTACAGCCATTGTCATATCCTAGCTCCTTTTGGCGGCTCATAAGATGGGGGTGAGCTTCGCCTTTTGATTGTTAAAGTGATAAGGGGCGTACCCCTTATCACGCAAGTTTAATTAGGTGCTTTTACAGCCTGTGACGACTATTTGCCGGGTGCCCGGAAGAAGTCGCTGATCACTGTTGTTTCACCCGTCTCTGTGTCCACCAGCTTAAAGCTCATAGGCAGAGAGCTTGGCATTTCAACGCCAGCTGGAGAGAACACCAGTGCTCGTACAGAACGGGTCGTATCAGCATCTACCGACAAGCTCAGCTGAGTATCCTTTGTCACGTCAGCCGCATTCTTGTGAATGCCCACAACCTCAAAGATAGCCCCTGTAGGCATATCCTCAACGCTAAGCGTGAAAGATTGCTCGTTGTTGTGTTTGTTCAGCAGACGGAGTGAGTAGCCGTTTCTGAAGGACCCGTCACTTTGTTTAACATACAGCGGGTTCCGGTCATGAACGACAGACAAACTCGTCATGGAGCGATTGAGCTGGGCGTACAGCATCCCACCTGCAATCAACGCAATGATTGCTGTATAGACTACAGTACGAGGACGGATCAGACGGTAAACTGCTGTCTCACCTTTCTCACGACGCTCAATGTTATCGTCCGTGTCATATGCGATCAGACCCGTTGGCTTTCCAACCTTGGTCATGATTGAGTCACACGCATCAATACACAGACCACACTGGATGCAATCGAGCTGCGCGCCTTTACGAATGTCGACACCAGTCGGACATGCATAGAAACACTGATTACAGTCGATACAATCACCAGCTGGCAAGCCTTCTGCGATGCGCTTTTTGCTCTCTTTCAAGTGACCACGAGGTTCACCACGGTCGTAGCGATACGTCACATTGAGCGCATGCTCATCCGTAAGAGCTGCCTGAATACGTGGCCAAGGACACATATACACACAGACCTGCTCACGCATGTGACCAGCCAGCGAATAGGTGGTGAACGTCAGGATACCGATCCAGACATAAGCAGAAAATGCAGCCTGACCGGTTGCCAGATCATACACAAGGGTTGGAGCATCCGCGAAGTAAAGAACCCACGCCCCACCAGTCCACCAGGCAATCATCAGCCAGAGGAAGTGCTTCGTTCCCTTTTTGAGAATTTTTTCTGCATTCCAGGGCTGTTTGTCCAGCGTAATCCTTTTGCGGCGATCGCCTTCAATCACGCTTTCTACGCGGAAGAACAGGTCTGTCCAAACTGTCTGCGGGCAAAGATAACCGCACCAGAGACGACCCGCGATAGCATTCATCAAGAACAGACCAACAGCTGCAATGATGAGCAATCCGGCGAGGTAATAGACTTCCTGTGGCCAGATTTCGAGAAAGAAGAAATAACCTCTTTTTCTCTCAAAATCGACGAGAACAGCCTGATCAGGGAGCAAAGGCCCTCTGTCCCAACGGATGAAGGGAGTAAAGTAATAAATTCCAAGGGTAATAAAAAGGATTGCCCATTTGATTTTCCGAAAACGGCCATTTACCTCCATAGGGTAAACTTTAGCCGCTGACGCGAACCAGGCTTCGTCCTCTTCTTTATCGATGGGTTCAACTTGGCTAGACATAATGTCTTCCTCAGTTGGCGATGTGCTTTGTGCAAGTGAAGCGAGGGCACTTACGCGTCCTCGCTTGTGTCGTCATCTCAAAAATATTCAGAGATCTTATTGACCGCCACCGAGTGAGTGAACGTACACAGCCAGTGATTTAACTGTGGTTTCACCCAGACGATCGATCCATGCAGGCATCACACCGTGACGTGGTGCATTCACCTGCGCGATGATGTCTTCTACGGACTTGCCATAGAGATAGGTTGGTGCTGTCAGGTTCGGAGAACCTGTTTCCAGATCACCCTTAGCGTTTTCCATATGACAGGCAGCACAGTTCTCTTCATAGATCACTTTGCCTGCTTCCAGATCAACGCCTTCTTGTGTTGGAAGACCTGCTATAGAACCAACATAGTTCGCAACCTGAACAATCTCTTCTTTTTCAAGCAGCTCATCACGGCCGAATGCAGGCATTTCCGCATACCGGGTTTCGTCATGTTCTGAACGAACACCATAAGAGATCGTGGTTGAGAGGGTGTCCAAGTCACCACCCCAGATCCAGCTGTCGTCCTGAAGGTTAGGATAGCCTTCAAAGCCTGTCGCACCAGTTCCATGACAAGGTGCACAGTTGTCACCGAATGCCACTTCACCCTGAGCCATAGCAAACTCGAGCAGTTCCGGAGTATCACGAATTTCTTCGAGAGATGCTTCGAGAAGCATCTTGCCGGTTTCTGCGCGCTCTGCAGCCGCTACATCAAAGTTCTCCGTTGCAACCGCACGCTGGCTGTAGTTCAGAAGACCTTTTGTATAGCCGTTGACCAATGGCCAACTTGGCATGAGGATCCAGTAGATTACGGACCATACGATGGTGCCGTAGAACATATAGAGCCACCACTTAGGGAGCGGATGATTGAGTTCCTTCAGGCCATCCCATTCGTGACCAGTGGTTTCGACACCCGTTACCTGGTCGATTTCCTTTTTGTGTTCAGCCATTAATCGTCCTCCCGCAGCGGGATCTGTGAAGCATCGTTAAAGCGCTCCCCATTGCTTGGCCAGCAAGCGTAAAGAACTACGCCTGCAAAGATTGCCATGAAATAGAGCAGGCCACCAGTTTGCGCGAAGTGTGCAAGAGCGGTGTAAGTCGCGTCCATCATCTTCTCCTTAGCGCAAGTTGGCTTTTTCGTCGTAGAGGCTAAAGTCTACGAGTGTGCCAAGCATCTGCAGATAAGCCACAAGTGCATCCATCTCAGTCACTTCTTTGGCGTTGCCGTCAAAGTCGCGGATGAGAACATCTGGGTAACGCTCTTCGAACGCTTCCGCTGCATCACTATCAGGCTCGGCCTGAGCGAGGAGATCCACTTTTGCGCTTGCGATCTGTTCCTCGGTATAAGGAACACCATACAATGCATTCACTTTCAGATGGTTCTCGATCTCGATCGTAGAGAGCTTGGCATCCATCAGGAATGGGTAGCCAGGCATCACTGAGGTCGGAGACACTGAGCGTGGGTTGATCAGGTGATCACGCTGCCACTCATCAGAGTACTTGCCGCCTACACGAGCGAGGTCAGGACCAGTACGCTTAGAACCCCATTGGAATGGACGATCGTACATGGATTCCGCTGCCAGCGAGTAGTTGCCGTAGCGCTCCAACTCGTCGCGCATTGGACGGATCTGCTGTGAGTGACATGCATAACAGCCTTCACGCACATAGATGTTACGTCCAACAAGCTCAAGCGGAGTGTAAGGGCGCATGCCCTCAGTTTTCTCAATCGTGCTTTTCAGATAAAAAAGAGGCACGATTTCCACGAGACCGCCGATTGAGATCATGATGATGATGCCAACAATCAGGATCAGCGAGTTTTTCTCGAAGATTTGGTGTTTTTTCCAAGCAGACATTCGTGATCTCCCGATTATTCCGCTGGCGTCAGAGCAGGTTGACCTGCACCTTCGCTCTCAACTGCTTCACCGGCACGAACTGTCATTACGAGGTTGTAAACCATAACGAGAGCACCTGCGAGGAAGAGCAGACCGCCGAATGCACGCATGACATAGAACGGGTACATCGCATCAACTGTTTCGATGAAGGAGTACTCAAGGAAGCCGAGGCTGTCGTAAGCACGCCACATCAGACCCTGCATAATGCCGGATACCCACATTGAACAGATGTAGAACACGATGCCAAGTGTAGAGACCCAGAAGTGCCAGTTAACCAAGCGCAAAGAGTACAATGACTTATTGTAAAGCCAAGGAACCAGGCAATACAGAGCACCGAAGGAGATGTAACCAACCCAGCCGAGTGCGCCAGCGTGTACGTGACCAATCGTCCAGTCAGTGTAGTGTGACAGACCGTTCACAGCACGAATGGACATCAGAGGTCCTTCGAAGGTCGCCATGCCGTAGAATGCAACGGAAACAACCATCATACGCAGAACAGGATCTGTCCGCAGTTTGTCCCAAGCACCTGACAGAGTCATCAGACCGTTGATCATACCACCCCAGGAAGGCATCCAAAGGATGATGGAGAAGGTCATACCGAGCGTGCCCGCCCACTGAGGCAGAGACGTGTAGTGCAAGTGGTGAGGACCAGCCCAGATGTATAGGAAAATCAGAGCCCAAAAGTGCACGATTGACAGACGGTAAGAATACACCGGACGCTCAGCACGCTTTGGAATAAAGTAATACATGATTGCCAGGAAGCCAGCAGTCAGGAAGAAGCCAACAGCGTTATGGCCATACCACCACTGCACCATCGCATCTTGAACGCCGCCCCAAACAATATAGGATTTAGTCGAGTAGATGCTGACAGGAATAGACGCGTTGTTGAACAAATGCAGAACTGCAATTGTCACGATAAACGCGAGGTAGAACCAGTTCGCTACGTAAATGTGAGCTTCTTTGCGACGCCAGATTGGCCCCAAGAATGTCAACAGGTAGGCCACCCAGACAATAGTCAGCAGCAAATCTGCGTACCATTCTGGTTCGGCGTATTCTTTACTCTGTGTAACACCAAGCAGGTAACCTGTACCCGCAACAACGATGAACAGATTATAACCCAGAACAACAAACCAAGGCGAAATCGTACCCATCAGACGGGCCTGACACGTGCGCTGCACAACGTAGAACGATGTTGCAATCAACACGTTTCCGCCAAATGCGAAAATCACGGCTGAAGTATGGAGAGGACGGAGACGCCCAAAATTGGTCCAAGGCAGATCAAAGTTCAACGCTGGGAATGCCAACTGCGAAGCGATAATCACGCCGACGGAAAAGCCTGCGATACCCCAAAAAACAGAAGCCCAAGTCGCAAATTTTACGGGCCCCATATTATAGTTCGGTTTGCCGTTAATCTCTAACGGTGCCGGACTGTTATTTCCGTCGAAGTATCGGCGAAAAATAAAGAAGATACCCGCCAGTGATGCTAATGCAATCAAAGCGGTATGAAATGCCAAGACCTGATCCCAGGTTTTCCCTGCAATGATCAGACAGAAAATCGCTGCTACCAAAAGAAGTACGGTGTAACCGCCTTCTTCAAGTGACAGATATCTGACTTTCCGCTCACCCATGATGTTCGCCCCATATAAAGTAAACAAGTTCGTCCAGATAGGACTACTTGAGCGTAGTTCTATGGGTGGCAAATTGCCCCGCCCTTGATACATGTCAAAAAGAACTCGAACAAAAAAAATAAAATTACTCTAATTCGCAACTACACCCCCCATTATTGGGTTTTCGTCATATATTACATGAATTTAGGGCAAGATGCGTTGTTTTGGCGCAGCTTGAAGCGAGTTTCACTGGTTCCTGAGAAAGTTAGCGTAATTTGATAGGTGAAGCGGAGGCGGCACGCATACATAGAATCATGATTAGCTAGATAAGTTCTCAATTTCATACCGCAGCGCACCAAACTCTCGCAGCGAAACTCGACCTAGGTGGCAACCGAATTTTCCGTAGGATCTGTTTTTTGCGCGCAGGTTGGCCCCAGCACGTATCTGGTCACAACCGGCATGAACGCTAAAAGTCCCATAAAGCGAGCTAACTGGTGGGTGGCAACGAACACCGGATCAATGTCCAGCAGGATCGATATAAGAAGCATTGCTTCCATACCTCCGGGAGCAAAGGCCAGAAAAACCTTATCGAATGAGATGTCCAGAGCCCAAGACGTCACCAGCGCCCCTGTTAGCGCAACTGACAGACTGATCGCAAACACCACAAGAGACGTGCCAAGCATGGGCTTTAGGGTGCTGCTTTCCATTTTCCCAATATAGAGGCCTACATTGGTTCCCATGATTACGTAGCAAGGTATGGCAAGCCAAGCAGGCAAGGTAAACTCTAAAATCCCCGTGGAGTTAAGAGCAGCACTGGCAAAGAATGCCCCGGTGAGCAGCCCAGCAGGCGCCTTCAGCCTTAAGGCCAGCATTGCAAAGATCGTGCAGATCAGAAGAGCAGCTATGAGTTCAACTACAACCGTTGGACTGAACGCCACTTCGGCATCTTTAGTTATAACGTCGGCTACCTCATTTGAATCGACCATATTTGTGACAATCAAAGGCAGAACAGCAATCAAAATGAAGAGGCGCACGAGCTGGACAATCATAATTCGGTCCATGGGCGCTCCCCTCTCAAGGGCGAGCGCAGCCGTCATTCCCAGTGCGCCCGGCAAACCTGCGAAGAATGCCTCATCCCTACCCCATTTGCATTTTTTGTAAGCGTAAAGGTAGACCGTTGTGGTGATGCCGCCGACAACAGCACCCAGTGCTAACATCGACAAAGGCCACAAAGAGGCCCCCTCCCAGAAATCTGGAGAGACAGCAGTCCCCATTGCAGCTCCGATAAATATGGAATTTGTGGAGGTTAGATGCTTAGGAAACGTGAAATCCTGATTAGCGATCAAAGGCAGAGAAAGAGATTTCGCCAGAACCAAGACAACCATCGGCCCTGCCAGAAAACCAGCAGGAAGAGAAAGCAGTTCAAAGACAGCTGCTCCTGCCCCTCCAAGCGCAAGAACTCCAATTAAACTCAGAATGTCTTTTCCGCTCACGGCTTTACCTCCTCATGTCGTCACGACACAAGAAGTACAAATCGCAATTCATATGATCAATCTTGATAGAACCAATCAATATATAATTTCAATCAGAGAGTTTAGAACTGTTCGCAAACAGCCACGAATTGCTTGAAGGGACTTGAGTTTTTTAAAAACTCAGTGTTGTTGACAGGGATCAAAGTTCAATTAGTCCATTTGCGTATGGTAGCGTCATGACCGATCTAGAGCAAAAATATGCGTCCTTGAACGTACCCCGTTATACCTCCTATCCAACAGCTCCTCACTTCAGTGAAGCTGTGACGCCATCTCTCTATGGTGACTGGCTGGAGAGTATTCCTCATGACACTCCTTTGTCGCTTTATCTGCATGTGCCGTTTTGTCAGGAAATGTGCCATTACTGCGGATGTAACACCAAGGCGACACGCAAGATGGCGCCGGTGCTTGCGTATGTGGAGTTGATGCTCAAAGAGATCGACCTTGTGCTGAAGCGCCTTGGTACAGGCCGTCTGGTGCACCACATCCATTGGGGTGGCGGCACACCAAGCCTCGTTCCGCGCGAAGCCTTTCTGAAGATTGTCGAAAAGCTGAAGGACAACTTCGTTTTCTCCGAGGACATTGAGCACGCGATCGAGCTCGATCCGAGAACCGTTGGTGATTATCTGGCCGAGACACTTAAGATGGCTGGCATCACACGGACCAGTCTGGGCGTTCAGGACTTTGATGAAGACGTTCAGAAACAGATTGGCCGCATTCAGCCCTACAAAACAGTGATGAAGGCTGTTACCGCTCTTCGTAATGTTGGATTGAACGATATCAATTTTGATTTGATGTATGGGTTACCGGGACAATCTGAGCAGACAATTCGCGAGACAGTTGAGTACACCAAAGAACTTGCGCCGGGCCGTGTTGCTCTGTTCGGTTACGCGCACGTGCCTTGGTTCAAGAAACACCAACAGCTGATCAAAGAAGAGAACCTGCCAGGCGCGAACGAGCGTATCCGTCTTTCAGACGTTTCTCGCGATGCGCTTGTCGATGCAGGCTATGAAGTGATCGGTCTTGACCACTTTGCTCTGCCAACGGACGAGATGGCAATCGCCTTGAAGGAAGGCCGCCTACGCCGGAACTTCCAAGGGTACACCACCGACACTGCTGATACCTTGATCGGCTTCGGTTGCAGCTCCATCGGCTTCTTGCCACAGGGCTATGTGCAAACGACACCATCAGCTCGCGAATGGGAGCGTATGGTTGTTGATGATGTACTGCCGATCAAGAAAGGCATTGCCGTTGATCAGGTCGATCTGTGCCGTGCTGAAATCATCATGCAGCTGATGACCTACTATGAGGTCGATTACGCAGCCACTGCAGAAAAGCACGGATTGCCCGTCAGTGAGTTTGACAGCATTCCAGCTGAGATGCAGGAAATGATCGATGATGGCGTTGCGACCCTTGAGGGAACGGTTGTTACAGTGACAGATGCAGGCCGACGCTATGTTCGCGTCGTGGCAGCGGCGTTTGATACTTACCTTGCAACTCAGCAAGCACAGCACTCTGTCGCGGTATAATCCCGATCTGATCCAAAGATGAAAGAAGCGGCCTTTATGGGCCGCTTTTCTTTTGTCCATACAACAAAAAAGGCGCTGAGTTTTCAGCGCCTGTTTCATTCATGTACTGCGGATGCCTTATCAGGACATCTTTGCTCTAGAAGTGAGCTTCTTAGTGCATACCAGTCAGCTGACAGATGCCACAAATGTTGGTGATGTGGATGCTGTCCTGTTTTTCAACCTTGATCAGGCCGCGACGCTTCAACTGAGAGATCACACGGCTTACGGTTTCAATGGTCAGGCCGAGATAGTCGGCAATTTCCTGACGGGTCATGGACAGTGCAACAGTCTTGGTATCTGGTCGACCCTCTTCATTCGGGCCTGAGCAGCCGTGTCCACCACGGTTTGGCACCAAGCTCATCAGGAAGGTAGAAACGCGCTCCAGTGCGGATTTACGGCCCAGCAGAACTGTGTGCTCGTGAAGGATCTCCATCTGGGACAGCAAGCAACGATTTACATAGTGCTGCATCATCGGAGAAGTAGAGATCTCGCGGCTTTCGAAAACCTGCAGCTCAACTTCGGTCAGCGCTTCAGCCGTGCAGTCAAAGAAGTCACGGTTAGAGAAACCGAGCATATCGCCTTCACGCAGAATATAGACCACCTGGCGACGTCCGTCCGGAAGCAGCTTGTAGAGCATCATAACCCCACGCACGACTTCATAGAGGCGCTCTGCCTTATCACCTTCATAGAAAAGCACGTCATGCGCAGACAAACGCTGCTTACGACCAAGATGCTTTCCCGCGGCTTCTGGCTGCTTGAAGTTTTCCTGACAACCGTTGAATGGTGCCTGGCCATCAAGGTCGCTAAGCTTTGTCAATGTGGCCGATACCATAATCCCTCCTCGCGGATATCTCCGCAAACATCGTGCCTGGGCAAGTAGCGAGAACTATTCGTCTATTCTCTAAATGCCGCTTGGCCATGGCAAACATCCGTCATTGCTTGCCTGACCTGTTGATGCAGATTTACTGATTAGAATGCAACGTCAAAATACGCATTAAAACTTATGGAGCAGGTTCATATCTTAGTAATTTGATCTGAAACAATCGAAATTTTGCGTTAGATCAAGTTTACACGTACACCAATAAATCCTGTTCTTTCAATGGCTTACGAACAACAGGCGTTGTGGTGATTTTTGGCAAATCTCGCGTGATCTTCCAGAGAGGCTGGCCGCTGATTGCGACAATTTGTGGCGCCTCATCCAAAGCAGCAACCTTCTCAATCAGATCAGATCCCGCCAATCCGGGAAGGTGCAGATCAACAAAGACAGTGTCATCTATACGAGGTGAAGCATCTGAGAGAAACGATTCTCCATCTGCAAAAGCAGCGCATGAGAGTTCGAGGCTCTCAAACATCCTGGCAATTGCATCTCGCACAGATACATCATCTTCGACAATATAGATCACAACAAACCCCAGCGTTGTTCTCGTAGCTCATGAGACAAAGCACAAAGGTGCAGCACTTTGTCTCACCAGTCACCATAACCAAGCGCCGGGGTCTTGTAATGCGTAGTAACACTCGGGAATAACAAGATTGGCCGAAAGTATAGCCAGTCATTCCCTATGAAGTTGCGCTACATCAAGCAGCTGGTGGCTCACCTGTGAGGACGATGCGGACGAGATCCGCAGCATTACGTGCACCAAGTTTTTCCATGATGCGCGCGCGGTGAACTTCAACAGTACGTGGAGAGATCTTGAGGTTTCTACCAGCTTCCTTATTGGAAGAACCAGCAGTGATCTCAGTCAGCACCTGACGTTCGCGTGGCGTCAAAGTTTCTGCGCCAGGGAATGTCAGTGTATTTGCACCACTCGCCTGCGCGTTTCTGGAAACAGCTTCACGCACACGGGAAATGATAGATTCAACGTCAAATGGCTTTTCAATGAAGTCGTAAGCGCCTGATTTGATCGCTTCAACAGCCATTGGGATATCACCCTGACCGGAAATGATAAAGATTGGTGCAGGGAAGTTCTCACCATTCAGGCTTTTCAGAATATCAATGCCTGAGCGTCCTGGCATATGAACGTCAAGAAGAACACAGTTCGGTGTTTCTTCTTCTACCCCACCAAGAAACTCTTCAGCATTCGCAAAGGATTTTACGCGAAACCCTTCTGTTTCAAACAGCAGAGAAAGCGCGTCGCGAACCGCTGGGTCATCGTCAACAATATGGATCACAGACGGCATGGTCATGATTGCTCAGGTCCTTATTCTTGTTGTTCTAAACAACAGCTTCAGCTTAGCTTGTTGCTTTTGAGTTTACCGGGAGCCTCAAAGTGAAGGTTGCACCTTTACCTTCCTCATATGGCTCAACAAGTAAATCGCCACCATGGTTTTGGGCTATACTCCGAGAAATCGCAAGTCCAATACCTAAACCGCGCCGCTTTGTCCCAGTAAAGGCCTTGAAAAGGTGCGACACTGCTTCCTCATCCAGCCCTGGTCCGGTGTCCATAACCTTAACAAACACATTGTCATCGTCACGTTCGACAGAAACAACTACTTGCTTAACAGGTTGATCCTTTACGGCTTCGCCTGCATTTCGGATCAAGTTTACAAGAATCTGTTGTATTTGTACGGAGTCCAACTCAAGCTGGTAGTTATAGTCCACGAAAGTAGAGATGAACTCGACATCATCCGCTTCGTGCCCTACCCGAACGAGTTCAAGGCAATCATCAATGAGTGTTGCAAGACCGGTTCCGATGCATTGCGGAGCCTGCCGTTCGACAAAGTTACGCATTCGCTGGATGATCTGACCAGCACGTTCAGCCTCCACCACAGCCTTATCCATCAGGCTGATCATAGGATCATCAGGCTGATCGGCAGCTCTTGCACGGCGCGCTGCCGTTTGCAGATAGAGCATCAGAGCCGTGAGTGGCTGATTAACTTCGTGTGCAATCGCCGCGCCCATTTCGTCCAGCGCGTTCACTCGGGTCATCGTCACCAGGTTAGATTGCAGCACACGAAGGCGTTCTTCATATTCCTTGGTTGCCCGTAGATCTTTCAGGACGCCAATGAACTGATGACCGCTTTCTGTCTGAGCTTCGCCAACGGACAGCTCTATTGGAATTTCGGTTCCGTCTTTATGGCGACCGACGACTTCGCGGCCAATGCCGACAACTTTCGGGTCTCCGGATTTCAGATAGTTCCGAATGAACTGGTCATGCTGCTTAGCAGTGGCGCTCGGCATCAGTGTGTTGACATTCTTGCCAACGACTTCGGCGCTCTTGTAGCCAAACATGTTCTCGCAAGCACGGTTATAGATCAGGATCGTTCCATTATCATCGATGACGATGATGCCATTAACGGCTGTATCCAGAACACTGTGCAAGCATGAAGAGGAGACCATAGTAGTTTCCTAGTTGTTGTAGGCGTACCCGTACGCTTATCTAAACGGGTATCTAGATGGGTATTTTGACTAATCAGCTATCCCATGGCCTGAGCTAGGTCAATCACCTAGCCTGCGACTGATTTAACGATTAATTCCCGCTAATTCATTGATATATTATATAGGAGACGAGCATTCTCTAAACCTGAGCGTGTAAATCTGGAGTTTGAAGACATTGGAAGCGAGGCTGCCCTCCGGCTAGATAATGCATTTACCTATTGTAAAACCCAGAGAACCCTTAGGTTAGTTTATGTAAAATATTATTTTACGAGTTTTGGGTCGCGACGCAAAATCATTGCGGAATTTGGAATAAGACTAAGTAGAGTAAACCAAAAGTAGTAAGCGTGTTCACCTATACGGCGCGTATATGTCGCAGCATATATCATACTCTGAGCCCGGGTTTTCCACCGTAGCACAACGTTTCTGGCTCTTTTCGCGCGGTATCGAAGCCCCTTCCTTGAGTCGTGTGCGGCAATTGAAATTTTATTTCGCACTCACAAATCGGGGTCAGGAGATCGGATCTGATGGTTTTGTGCCAGTTCTGTAAGTGCTTTGAAGTTGGCACGTATTGAAAACTCATGCTGCAGTTGCAAAAGGTTCAATCGCAATCCGTTGAGAAGCAACAGCTCATCATGACCATGCAAACGTTTGTGAACCGGTAGGCTACAAAAGATCTTCGAGACCTGTGTAGCCGCAATGTCTGCAACACTGCGGGCTGGCACTAAAGCATCCGTACGCATTTTAGTCGACATGTTCTGAGCTAAGGCATTCCATTCCTGCGCAGAGCAAACGGAAGCTTCCTGATGCTCAACCAAGATTTCCTTGAGCAGTTGCCCGATCATGCCAGCAAGATCCTGCGGGTCCATTCTCGTTTTTTGCCGCAACACAATGAGAGCCATTTCGCCCACGAGCTCCACAGTGATGGAGAAGGAGCTCCAGCGGGAGGCTTCTAGAGCCTGCTGAAAATCGTCCTCATCAAGCAGTGTCTTCCAATGGACACCAGCCCGAGAGCGGGAGTATTCCTGCACATTCTTGTAAGTCAGATACGCCGCACTGCGCCCAAGATACCCCTTTAACTTAACAAGGGTATCCAAGTCGGATCTATAAAAGAAGAAAGCATAGATGCGCTTCAGCCAGCTTGGACTGTCGAGAGATACATTCTCGATATTTTCAAAGGCACCCAGCAGGTTCTCTTTGGTAGAATTGCGTTGTTGTCCCAACTCATAGCCTTTCGTCGCGGTCGGAAAAATCTACGGTTACAAAGACGCAATAACTCGTATTGAACTCTTGCCTTTCACAAAAGATCGGTCAACTGTGCAACATTGAGAGACAAAAAACACTTAATGGAAGTAACGGACCTACCAGTCCGGCGGGGGAAGCATGCTTCAAGGTTGGATCGTAGTCCTTGTCGCTTTGGCATATATACTGCTCTTATTTGTTATCGCGAGTTACGGTGACAAAGTCGCCAAGAACCGCGTTAAAAAGACAAGAGGGCGGCCACTCATCTATGCCCTCTCGCTCTCCGTTTATTGTACATCATGGACATTTTTTGGATCTGTCGGATCTGCTTCGAGAAATGGTTTCGAGTTTATTGCCATTTACCTCGGGCCTATCCTCGTGTTCGCTTTTGGGTTTCCGCTGATCCTGCGGGTGATCCAACTTGCGAAGGCAGAAAAGATTACATCCGTTGCCGACTTTATTGCCGCTAGGTATGGCAAAAACCCTATGGTTGGCGCGATTGTCACATTGATCGCCTTTATCGGCATGATCCCCTACATCGCCCTTCAACTGAAGGCGCTGGATCTGTCTGTCGGCACGATTGTGCTGCATCCCTTGTTGTCACTTGATGATGCGGAGATTTCGATCTTTGGTGATGAGACACTGATGATCGCCATTTTTATGGCTGTGTTTACGTGGTTGTTCGGCACCCGTCATATTGATGCAACCGAGCACCAAGAAGGCCTGATGCTGTCCATCGCGACTGAAGCTGTTGTTAAGCTCGTTGCTTTTCTTGCGATCGGTATTTGGGTTACCTTCATGCTGTTTGATGGGCCATGGGATCTCCTGCACGCTTCCTTTGCCAACACCAACAGCTCACAGGACCTGTTCACGAATATCAATGCCAGCAAGTGGGCAGTTATCACGCTCCTGTCTTTATTCTCGATTGTGCTTCTGCCGCGCCAGTTCCATGTGACAGTGACGGAATACAACAGTGAAGCTGAGTTGAAACGGGCGACATGGCTGTTTCCAAGCTACCTGATCGCCATCAATCTGTTCGTCGTGCCCATTGCCCTTGCAGGTATGACTATTTTAGGCAACACGGTCGACCCGGACATGTTCGTGCTGGCGCTGCCTCGTGCTTATGATGCTGACTGGTTGACCCTGCTCGTGTTTATTGGTGGTCTTTCTGCAGCAACTGCCATGGTGATTGTGACCACCGTCGCGCTTTCCATCATGGTTTCCAATGATCTGGTGATGCCGATTATTCTGCGCCGGCGTAGTGAAGACGAGATTATCTCGACTTCGGGCGAAGACATGAGCCAGCTGGTGCTGGGCATTCGGCGCATGTCGATCTTCCTCGTCATTCTTGGAAGTTATGTCTACTACCGCGTTGCGGGTGATAGTGCGGCTCTTTCGAGCATCGGCCTTCTCTCTTTTGCAGCAATTGCGCAGTTCGCTCCTGCCTTTATCGGCGGCTTGATCTGGCGCAGAGCGACGGCGCGCGGCGCGATTGCCAGTATGACGGCTGGATTTGCAGTCTGGTTCTACACTCTGCTGCTTCCAGTCTTTGCGCGGGAGAGTATCTTTGGCTCAAACATCCTTAGTAACGGCCCGTTCGGCATAGGGTTCCTGAAGCCTGAAGCATTGCTTTATCTTGATATGGATCCGTTTGTGCACGGCGTACTCTGGAGCCTTTTGTCGGGACTGCTGTTTTACGTGGTCTTCT
Organism: Pseudovibrio sp. W74; assembly: GCF_001623085.1. Lineage (NCBI taxonomy): Bacteria > Pseudomonadati > Pseudomonadota > Alphaproteobacteria > Hyphomicrobiales > Stappiaceae > Pseudovibrio > Pseudovibrio sp. W74. The sequence goes on along the minus strand of NZ_LMCJ01000003.1, from coordinate 111,831 downwards.
CACTCACGCGGCAACCAACTGCGATTGAACGCATTCAGGCCAACACCTTTGTACCCACTGGGATTGCACAGGCCCCCGCCCTACGGAAGCTGCGGACAACAGTGACGATCGGAGATCTACAAGCAACGATTTCTCGTTATGTTGGAGAAGAGCGGACACAGCGCTCCTTTGATACTTATGCTGCGGAGCATCGCATCACGATGGACAGCAGCGAAGAAGCCGATGCCGTGATCCTGCGTTTTTCCGAGCAACTGCTTGCCAGTGCAATCGGATCAGCGTCCGCACGACTGGTGCTTTCTCTTCTCCTCAAACGGCGGGACCCGGGCACTCAGGAAGCCATCAAACTGCTGGATGATGCGACCGAGGCCATCCAATATAACCGCGATCTTTTGCAGATCGCGCTCGACCAAGTGCGGCAGGGTATCTCCGTTTATGACAAGGATCTGCGTCTGATCTGCTGGAACCGGCAGTATCGCGAGATGTTGATGTTGCCGGCGAAATTTGGACAAGTCGGTACTTCGCTTGAGGAGATGATCCGCCATATTGCAGAGGCAGGCGAGTTTGGTGATGGCGACGTGGACGAGATTGTCGGTCTGCGCATGCACAATTTCATCAATCGCCAAGAGACCTATCAGGAGCATCTGGTCAGCACTGGAACAGTGTTGGAAGTGCGCACCAGCCCAATGCCCTATGGTGGCCTGGTTACCAGTTACACTGATATTACTGAGCGTGTTTTTGCAGAGGAAGCTCTTGCCCGAGCCAATGAGAATTTGGAGCAGCGGGTTCGGGACCGGACCGAAGAGCTGACGAAGGTGAATGAGCAGCTCGAGGCTGCCAAGAAGACGGCTGAGCTGGCTTATCAGGACAAAACGCGGTTCCTGGCTGCTGCAAGCCATGACATTTTACAGCCGTTGAATGCAGCGCGACTTTATTCTTCTACTCTGACTGATCGTTTCATGGACGGAGACCCGGAAGACCGCAAACTGGTTAGCAATATCGAGGCATCGCTGGAGTCAGTAGAAGAGATCATTGGTGCGGTCCTCGATATTTCCCGTCTGGATACCCGAGCGTTCAAGGCAGAGATTTCGACATTCCGCCTTGATGATATTCTCAATCCATTACGCGTAGAGTTCACTCCAATTGCCAAGGAAAAAGGGCTCAAGCTCACAATCCGCAGCACAGATGTTTGTGTGCGCTCAGATCGACGTCTTTTGCGGCGTTTGCTGCAGAACCTCATTTCGAATGGGTTGAAGTACACCACAAAAGGTGGCGTCGTAGTTGGTGTTCGCAAGATTAAGAACAATATGGCAAATATTGAGGTCTACGATAGCGGGATCGGCATTCCAGAAAAGCAGCAGGAGCTGATTTTCAAGGAATTCCGCCGCCTTGATGATGGCGCACGCATTGCCTCCGGGCTTGGGCTTGGCCTTTCTATCGTGGAACGCATTAGTAAGGTGTTGGCGCTCAACGTGGCACTCAAATCTCAGGATGGGAGAGGCTCTCGCTTCTCTCTTGCCATTAAAGAGGCCATGAGTGTACCAGTTGCTGCAAAGCAAGCTCAGCCCAGTGCTATCGTCAGTCAGCTGGCTGGTCTCAATGTGCTGGCTATCGATAATGAACCGCAGATTCTGGAGGGCATGGAGTCTTTGTTGCGTACATGGAAATGTAACGTGCTGACGGCTCCAAATGCGCAGGATGCTGCCAAGGCAATCTATGCCAGCAAGACGCAACCAGACATCATTCTGGCAGATTACCATCTGGATCAGGGAACTGGCATTGAAGCCGTTGTGCACCTGCGCTGGAAGTTTGGCGTGCACTTCCCTGCCATGCTTATTACGGCAGACAGAACGGCAGAAGTGCGAACAGAGGCCTCTGACAAAGATATGGAGATGATCCATAAGCCGCTGAAACCAGCTATACTGCGAGCACACCTGATGCGGTGCAAGGCAGCTCTCGGGGACACATGATCTTTCAGGGGTGACACATTTGGCATTGCCAACAAAAAAGGCGCTCCAAAGAGCGCCTTTTTTCGTAGATCAACTCGAAGAATACCTAGCCAGCAATGCTTTGCCACTGACCAGCTTCGATCTTTGCCGCTGCAATGACTGCCTGTGTCCGACTTTCAACGCCAAGCTTCTGCAAAATAGCAGAAACGTGTGCTTTTACAGTCGCTTCCGATACAGACAATTCATAGGCGATCTGCTTGTTCAGCAAACCTTGCGAAAGCATCATCAACACGCGCACTTGCTGCGGTGTTAAAGAGGCCAGACGCTGAGCCATTTTGGTTGCTTCATCAACGGTGTTCAGGTCAATGTCTGGTGGAATCCAAACGCCTCCCTCCAGAACTACTGAAACACCATCCTGAATAACATCAATACCAAGTGACTTTGGAATATACCCGGACGCGCCAAACTCAATGGCACTGCGAATTGTAGTCGGATCTTCTGTTCCGGAAACGACAACAATTGGCACACCCACATATTGAGCACGCAAGTACATTAATCCAGAGAACCCTCGCATGCCCGGCATGGACAGATCCAAAAGGATCATGTCTACGTCTTCCTCCCGATCGAGCGCAGCGGTGACTTCATCAAGGCTCCCAGCCTCGATAATCTTTACCGATGCGAACTGTTTCTCGATTGTTTGACGCATTGCACCACGGAACAGCGGGTGGTCATCAGCGATAATAAAGCGGTGGACCGCGTTGTGCACGCTGTGCTCCTCCATTTCTTGTCGTGGACTGCCTCCAATGACCTTCGATCCGTCTCGTCGAAATAAGATCATCAGATGTACAGTTTTCGACGCCTCGGGAGCTTGAACGAGATTTTCGCAGCTCTCCCAAAACGCCACGATAGATATTTTACAACCTTAGAACTCCTTGGAGTCTCAACCAGTCGCATCCCCCTATACAAAAGCATTATGCGAAACAGGGAGGTGCTGGCAAGCATGAAGTTGATTGTTTTCACTCATCTCACGCACTTTTACCACAAAACCGTCAGTAATCATTAAGATATTGCAAGAAGGCATGCATAGAACTCAAGAGTTGCTCCCAAAATATGGGTCTCCCAAATCCTGCGTTTTTCTGTTTTCTGAACTTCGAGGATTGGGGATTAGTATTAGGTAGTAGAATTTTAGTCTAGCGGTTCGCTTGCGGGACTGTAGAGTATGTATACGTTGGGTAATCATTACTGGAGGTGGGAGTGCGTACACCAAATAGAGTCGCCTATTGGACCAAAACACGTGCACTCATGGCTGCAACGCTCATTCTCTGGCTCATCTTCTTTGGCATCGCTGTCTATTATGGAGCACCCGGCTCTTATCCCAATGCGCATCAAAATGAGCTGAGTGGGCTTTTGGGTTCTCTATCAAACAGTTATGTGTGGGGATGCCTCCTATTTTTTGTCGCCAGTATCCTGATCTCGTGGTTTTGCGGCGCACAGGACAGGCTTGATGAAAGCAACACAGGCTCTTCGCAGCAGCAGGGGAGCACATCATGACACTCTCCAGCCTCGATCCTCATCCTTCACAATACAAAGGCCTTCCGCTTGCGCTTTGTCTGTTCACGCTCGCACTCTTTTTGCTGACCGGTCTACTCGCCGTTATGGAAAAAGCTGGCGTTGTTGTCGTGCTCATCGAAGCGTTGATGGCTTTGCTGCCATTGCTGGTATTTGCCATGGTGGGTATTCTAGCGCGGACTATGAAGCTCTCTGAGTATCATTGGGGCGGCAAGAATGTGCCGGCAAGCTTGACGGGTGTAACCTTAGCTGCGTGCTTTGTTGGTGGCAGCTTCTTTCCGTTGTTCCTCTCTATGGTTTTCTTGCCAGAATACATGAGCTTCCCAATTGTATTAGGATGGGTGAGCAGTCTTGTCTTATGTGCGGTGCTCTTTGCCTCTCCTCTCAGGAAGTTTGGTTCGGCGACGGTTCCGGAGTTTCTGGGTGTCCGTTTGCAGAGCAATTTGGTGCGGTTGATTGCCAGTGGTCTGGTTGTTCTCGTTGGTATTCCTCTCCTGTGCACCGAGATGCTGATTGGTGGTCAGGTTCTGGCAACATCTCTCAACGCGACCTCAACGACGGGCATTCTGCTCTTTTCAATGGTGTTGCTCATTTCTGTTGTGCTTGGTGGTATTAGCGGAGCTGTGTGGACACAGGCTCTGCAAGGTGTGCTGATGGTGTTTGCCTGCCTTTCGCCAGTCATCCTGCTTGGTTTAGACCAGCTAACCTCACCTATGGTTTCCGAGAATGTTGGTTTCACCAGTGTTGTCAGTACTTCGCTCACAGAGCAACTCACCGCGATCATTGATATTGAGAATACAAGTATCGGCTGGTTCCTGATGCAGGGGCCATATGCTGGCGGTCTCTGGCCGTTGATTGGCACAGCTCTCTTCTTTGCTATTGGCATGGCTAGCCTTCCCCACTTTCTCAGCAAGTTCCAGGGAACAGGAAGTTCAGCATCTGCTCGTCGCGCTGCCGGATATTCTCTTTCTTTCCTTTTGCTTTTGATGGTTGTTGGGTCGGCCTATTTCCTGTTGCTAGCGGATGAACGGCTTCAGAACCTGCTTGGACCGAATGCACTTGATCAGGGCCATCAAAGCGGTCTCATTGCGGCGCTGATCAGGTCTGGGATTGTTGCAGCAGCACTTGCTGCAAGCTCTGCACTCTTGATGGCGCTTTCAACAAGCGTTTCGCGAGATCTCATTGAGGTTTTGGTGTTGCCGCGTGCCTCACTCAACCAGAAAATCGTGCTGGCACGTGTTGTGGTTCTGGTGATTTGTGCCTTTGTCACCTATCTTGCCTATAGCGAGAGCTTGTTATTTTTGGACATGTTGACATTGTCGCTTTCCCTTGCAGCGGCTGCCTTCTTTCCTGTGCTTGTACTTTCATGCTGGTGGAGCAGATTTCACGCGACAGCGGCATACAGCGCAATGCTCTCAGGTAGCTTGGCAACCCTGTTTTACGCTCTTGCCGTGACCAGTGGTTCCACTGGCTTCTGGTTTGGTTTTCCTGCTGAGATGGGCGGATTGCTCGGCGTGTTCTTAGGATTTGCCGTCGGAATTTCACTCTCCTACGTTACTTTTTCCGAGGATGAGCGTCATTTTTATCTGGCAAGTTTATTGGAGCAACCAGGCGAACGAGACCTCTCGATAGATCTACCTGACACTTCTGACAAGGATGAACCAGAAGAACTCATAGAGATTAAGATGTAATTTTCAGAAAGTTGTAAGTAAACTCTTACAAGCACTGACCGTCGTTTGTAGTCCATTTACGCCGATTCCAATTTACAACTTCCGCTAAGTCGAATTCAATAGAGCTGCGTCTATAGTTTATCTCCAATAGAAGCCTAGGAGAAACCTATGGACGCTTTACAACGTGCTGCCCGTGCCAGTGTTGCTCGTATCTGCGGATTTTATTGCCTCGGCGTGCTCCTGATTATGGCAGCGCTCAGCTTTGATCCGGCCAGTTCTTTCCGTACAGGCGCTATGCTTGCAATCACTCTGAGTGCTGTTCTTATTTACAAAGCCTGGATTATGCCAAACGGTAAGCATGACGGCGATGATGCGTGGGCCCTGATCAAGGGACAGGACAGCAGCGGGCAAGACCCAAACAGAATGCAAAGCGACGCGCTACGCACCGCCTATCATGAGTATTCCAAGCGGGCGATGGTTATCGCTCTGGGGCTCTGGTTCGTCAGCGTTGTAGCTAGTATTTCTGACTGACTGCTGTCAGTCGTCAGGAACCAAGATAATGCAGAGTCATGGAGCGTCGATGCGGCGCTCTTCTATGTTCGATCAGGTAGATCCCCTGCCAGGTCCCCAAATCCAACTCGCCGTCGACCACCGGTATTTGCAGAGATACTCCTGTGAGCATGGTTTTGATATGCGCAGGCATATCGTCCGGGCCTTCATAGGAATGGAGCCACCCACCATTTTCAGGCGCGAGATTTGCCAGAGCCTTTTGCAGGTCCTGCAAAACTGTCGGATCAGCATTATCCTGAATGGTGACAGAGGCCGAGGTGTGCCGAACGAACAATGTGAGCAGTCCATCTTTTAATTGGAGTGACTTGGCCCAATCCCGGATCTCTTTGGTAACTTCATAAAAGCCCAATCCCTCCGTCATGAACACCAGTCGTCCCATGGACTGAGAAAGCTGCGTCTGACCACTATCAATGGTCCAGACTTCGCAGCTGTTCTTCGTTTTTGACCAACCCGACATGCTCGAAATCCATCCCCTTATTATTCGTTAATTAAGATCGTGTCGTTGTCATTGACGCGAGATTGCGCGACAACTTCTATAACAAACATATTGGCAACATTTTATTGTCGCTTCCGGAGAAACTACATGTCTGAGAATTTCGCTCCTCTGTCGATAAGTCAAGAGGCCGTCGCTGAAGCAAAGGCATTTAACAAGGAAATGACGGAGCAGCTGCGCGCGCTTCCTGATCCATGGAGTTTCCCCCCTACTGTCACCCGTGAACGCCGGTTACAGGGGCTTGGTGCGTTTCCTATCCCCACCTACTCGGAGCAAGCTGAAGATCTGGAGATTGAAGGGCAGCATGGTTCTATTCCCCTACGGCTCTTCAAAGCTGATAAAAACTCATCAAAAGGTGTGATAATTCATTTCCATGGTGGAGGCTTTGTTTTCGGCTCTGCCTCCTTTCAGGATCCTTATCTGGAGAGCATGGCAAATAACACTGGGCTTGACGTAGTTTCAGTTGAATATCGCCTTGCTCCGGAACATCCTTTCCCGCAAGGACCT